>JAUVIY010000302.1 GCA_030592625.1 Spirochaeta sp.
GACCGACTCCCAGACTTATGATAATTTCCAGGAAGGGCTCGGTTACCAGGGCCAGCATTCCGCCTTCCCCCGAGGGAGACAGCACATGCCGGGCAATGGCCGATGCGAATCCGAAGATGATGATTCCCAGCCCGTCATCGAAACCGACGACGGCGTAGAGGGTCTGGGTCAGGGAGCCTTTCGCCTTGTATTCCCTGATGACGGCGACGGTTCCCGCCGGGGCACTGGCCGGAGCGATGGCTCCGAAAATAAGGGCCATGGGCAGGTTGCGGGTGAGCAGCCAGACCGATGTGAAGACCAGGGCGAATGCAAATAGCGACTCTGCGAAGATGACGGTTATCACCCCGGAACCCAGACGCTTCAGGGTGAAGAGCTTGAGCTCGAGACCGATACTGACGGCGACAAATGCCAGGGCGATATCCGTAAGGAAGGACAGCCGCGACTGCACCTCGGGATTCAGCAGTCCCAGAAATGAAGGACCGAGCACCGCGCCGGCGAGCATGAACCCGATGAGGGACGGCAGGCGGATCGGCCTCATCCCTTTGCCCGCATAATAGGCCAGGAAACTCATGACGCCGACAACCAGGAGAATGGGCAGATCGATTCTTTCAAAGAATTGATGGAGTATTTGAGTCATAGCGATGCGTCCTAGAGTTCCAGGGTCCCGGTTACCAGGGAAAGGTCTTGTATGGTAATCATCAGTCCCGATTCCCGGGACGGATCCGCTACTCCTGTAGAAATCTGCCGTATCGTCTCATTCCCGGCATACCAGTCGATTACGGCCATCACCACCTTTGATTCGGTCTTGCGGCTCTCATCCGTCCAGAACATGGAGAACAACGGGAGAGCATGGAGGTAGCGTCCCGCGCCGTGGCCTTCCATAACGGTGATTTCCGACTGGGAAATCCCCGTAAGAATCTCCAGCAGCGGCTCGAGATACTCATCTTTCTGTACAATGGCCAGGAGCAGACATTTCTTGACGGTTTTCATGGCCGGGGTATCGGGGTCTTCCGCATTCCGGAACAGTTCGGTGACAGCCCCGAAGGATGAAGCACTGACAAGACTCCCGACAAAATCCGAATCCTTCATCAAGCGGGAGAGTGATGCCAGGATGCGGACGTGTGTAGAGCGGCGTTCCGCCGGCCCGAGCATAGCGAAAATGACGGACACCGGCTTTCCGTCCAGTGAATCGAAATCGACTCCGCCGGGAATGGTGAGCAGTGCGAGCTTGAACTCTCCCGTACCTTCGATAGTGGCGTGGGGAATGGCGATACCCCCTCCGATTCCCGTTGAACCCAGGGCCTCCCGGTCGGAGAGAAGTCGAAAAACCTCATCCCGGCCCGGACCATTGTCCTGAATCCCGGCGAGAAGTTCCGCCGCCTGTTTCAGAATCTCTTTTTTGTTCCCGGCACTCGCGCCGAGCTTGACGGCTCGTTCGTCAATCAATTGAGTTATCATTTCGTTTCCTTATTAACAGCGACGTTCTGCTGTAAGATTTCAATCTTCATGATTTCCCTCATGACATCCTGAGGGGTTTCGGCACCGACAATGGAATCGAAGATACCGTCCGGAATCAGCAACCTGCGGATGGCGGCAAGCATCCGAAGATGAACCACTTCATCACCGGCCAGAGGCAGCAGGAAAAGGTAAACGGGTTTCTTGTCCAGGGCACCCCAGTCCGCTCCCTCAGAGCAGATTCCCACAGCCATAACCGGATACTCAACAGGCTGGTCTCCGGGATTCCGGAGGTGGGGAATGGCGATGCCTCCGCCGACGCCGGTGGACATCATCTCCTCCCGGGCCATCAGCCCGGAAACCAGATGACCGGTATCGCCGGCAATCCCGGCTGCCGCAAGAGGTTCAGCCAGGATCTTGAGTATGGATTCCTTCGGAATGGCGGGGATACCCGTAATGATGAGTTTTTCATTCGTCAGCCTGGAAAGGGGTACCGAATCCATCTCATTGCTGAGCATGGATGCAAGACCGGCCCGGGCCCGGTTTCCCCAGTCATTCCGCTTCTCGTCGATCCATCGGTAAAAGTCCTCCCGGTAGAACCGCCACTGGTTGGCAACCTTGAAACCCGGGAGAGAGCCGTCCTGCAGCATGCGGGAGACGGTTTTCTCCGACACCTTGAGAGCCTCGGCGACTTCCGACATCGTCATCATTTGTCCACTAATGTCTCTATTGTCCATTACTGGCCAGGATAGTCCCTGTTTGGCTCTTGTGTCAAGTCGCCGCCAGGTATTTTTGCATTAAGGCCTTTTCGAATATCCGCTGTTCCAAAGCAAGCCTGAGACGTTCGATGTAATCTTCGGGAAAAGACCAGAAAATCTGATTATTCCACCTGACCAGCCCCCTCTCTCCCGGGGTCATATCAAGGCCCAGATTCGCGAGTACGTCACTGCTTACCCAGGGACTGCTTCTGAAATACCCATGACCACTCTCTTCTTTTGTTCCTTCCAAACCTGAAACATTAATGAAATCCAATTTTCCGCTGCTGGTGATAAAATCACTTGCTTCCTGAGTCGGGCCCTCTTCACACCCCTTTTCCATCAGCCCGATCTGATGGAGGGCCTGAGCGGCCAGTTTGGTACCGGCGCTGTATGCGATAATATTGATTCTTTCAGCATCCGTATTCTTCCACAGATACTCCAGAAAGTGACGAAACAGTGTGGCCGAGTATTCGGCCGTGTCCACATCGGAAATGTAATTCAATATGCTCTGGCCGGAGGGCCAGGCATGCGGTTTGTGGCATACAATATCCCAAGGGAATCCCGGTCGCTCCATCCCTCGTACCCCTTGAATGGATCCAGGGTTCCTTCCCCCAGGACTTCGGGAGCCTCCCTCCATCAGCAGCTGTGTGTAGGGCTTTTGTGTGGCACAGGCGAGCATGAGAGACACCGGTATCAACAACAGAACGAAGTACAGTTGAGAATATCGATTCATGAGTCTCATTATAGCCTATTCTCCATATTCGTTTTCTGCCATGATGAGATCCATGCAGGCCGTTATTTTCGATATGGACGGGGTTATCATCGACAGCGAGCCGCTGCACTTCCGGCTTGATAGACAGATGTTCAACGAGCTTGACATTACACTGACCCACAGGGAATACAAGAGTTTCCTCGGAACCAGCGGCCACGAGATGTTCTCACAAATCATAGACCGTTTCGGACTGGACCGATCCGTTGAAGAACTGGTGAAAGAGGAACGCCGGCGATACCTGGACATGCTGATAGAGGAAGGCATCCCGATGATACCCGGTATCCCCAAACTCGTGAGCGCCTTGTCCGATACCGGAATGCACCTGGCCGTGGCCTCTTCGGCTCCCCATGAACAGATCGATCTGGTGATGAGAGACTCCGTCCCGAAAGGTGATCTGGGGAGGTTTTTTCCTGTTCGGGTGAGCGGCGATGATGTGGACCGCAGCAAACCGGATCCCGCCATATTTCTGAAAACCGCTGAGCTCCTGGGAATCGCCCCGGAGGATTGCTGGGTTATCGAAGATTCGGAGAACGGCATAAAAGCTGCCCGTTCGGCAGGAATGTCCTGCATCGCTTATGAGAATCCCAACTCAGGCCTCCAGAATTTATCTCTGGCGAATCACCGCATCAGACAGATTGGCGAAGCGGCCCGGTTCATTCTCGGTTAGAGCATGAAGGGATACCGGGAGTCTGGAACTCCCCATGTTCGGTGTGGACTTCTACAACAAGGCCTATCCCCAACTTGCATCGGTGGAAACCTGTACCGGATGCGGCATCTGC
>JAUVIY010000191.1 GCA_030592625.1 Spirochaeta sp.
ACCGGCAGGCCCTGGCTTTCGCCTTCCTCGAGGTCGCTGCCCCGCACGACCGTCCAGCGGGTGTCGCTGGCGAACACCCGTTGACAGGCTTCCACCTGGTCGTCGATGTCCACCGCACGAAGGAGTTTGCCGAGGCGGCTGAAAACCTTCACTTCCCGTAATAACTTCTTTGAGTATTTGTCTTTGCCATCGAGGGTGATGTGCCACCCGCAGGAGAACACGAGGCGTGCTCCCGGCTTTGCGTGATCGAGTACTGCCCGGGCCGTTCCCGAGGAGTACTGATGAACCCCCCAGGGGACCAGCACGACAAGTACCGCATCGCACCCGGCCACCGCGCGTCGAATTATATCGGGGTTGTTTGTCGCACCGGGAATGATGGTGATCCGCCCTTCGAACCTGTCGAGCTTCTTCACACTCTTCTCGCGGCACACACCCATTACCTCGTAGCCCCTGTCCAGCGCATGCTGAACCAGGTACTGCCCGAGTTTCCCGGAAGCTCCGATGATACTGATCTTCATGATGTTACTCCTTTAATTTCCTCGGAATTGAAGGAGAATACCTCTTCCAATTTCACATTGAAGGCCAGCGCGATGCGGAAGGCCAGCTCCAGGGAGGGGGAGTACCTGGCGCTCTCAATGGCGATGATGGTCTGCCTGGTTACCCCCGTCTTGTCCGCCAGCTGCTGCTGGGTCATCTCCCCGCTATGGAAGCGGAGTGTGCGGATATTGTTGCTTACGCGGCTCTTGCCCATCTCAGAAGCCCCTCCGATAGTAGCGGAACTGGGCGATCTCCGTACTGATATCACACCCGAAGAGAGATAAGAACAGGATGAGGAACGCCACCAACAGAGGCCATGAGAGGGCCAGTGATCCCATGGCCAGGAAGAATCCTGCGCCGAAGACATAAGAGGCGATCCTTGCGGCTTTCAGTTCGATCATCTTGTCCCGCTCATCTTCGATGGGAAGGTCAGGATCCCCCTGGACTGCGAAGGCACGGCCGATGGTGAAGAGAATCATAGTGATGATCTTGGAGACGATTTGCACCGGGATCAGGAGAAGAAGGAGCACGGCTCCCAGGCGTAGGGGGTCGGCGGTCGTGAAATCTCCATTCCGGTATTTGAGATACAAAACCAGGCCGTACACCGCAAAGACGAGCACGGTGCTGGTAATCATGGCAATGGATCTTCTTTCATGATATGTCATTTTTTCCTCCAAATGTCCGGATAACCGGACATAAAGTAAAATAAGATACTCATAATGTAATACACAACAAACTAAATGTAAAGTATATTTTACATAAAAAGCGAAGCTGTATCCAAAATGCTCAAAAATGTACTGTCATGATATTTAAAACTACTTGAGGCAATATGACCAATCAGGAACTTGGTTTCATTAGAAAGTCGAAGTCTCCGGACCCATTTTGGAAGAAGAGATTTATCCGGCTATAGGGAATGAGATCGACCTGCCCTCGCGCCCTGACTTTCCACCGAAGATCATCGCCAGGGCATTGGTGGTAAGGCCACTGATGGCCAAGAGCCCTCGAGGGCGAATCGTCAGGACTTCACCCGCAGCAAGGATATAATCTTCGGTATCGTCTTTGCGGGTCACCACAATCATACCTTCTATGCTCCGGATGCTGATGGGACGTTGAAAGATATCGCGAATGGTATAAATGCTCATCTTTTCTTTCATCCTTGATTTCCTCCATCACAATAGTACTTAAGAATGAACGGATTGCTCGGACGCAGATGAAATGAAAATACTCAGAACAGTGGACTGATTATCGAACTGTTACCATAACAGATGGTGAAAACTGACCCTGTTTTCCCGCATTTGGAAGCCTTATGCTTATTGAATGACCGAGACAACGGACGTTCTTTATCACAAAGTTGCGGATCAGGTACAATCCATGGTCGACGAGGGGCTTTACAGACCCGGAGATAAAATACCTTCGCTACGAGGTTTGTCCACTTCACTGTCGGTCAGTGTCAATACAATCCGTGAAGCCTATCTGCTCCTGGAGAGCCGAGGAACTCTCGAGGCCCGGCCGCAGACCGGATTCTTCGTATCGGTACCGGTGGAGCTTCCCCGGCATCCGCAGGTTGAGGAGCCGGTTCCGACTGAAGTGAGCGTCCCGGATATCGTCCATCAGGTGATGGCCGATTCCGTCAATCCCGACATCAACTCCCTCGCACTGGCATTGACGGATCCCGAATTGCTTCCCCTTGCGGACGTGGAGCGCTCTCTGGTCCATGCCCTGCGTTACCACCCTCTTGAGAGCCTGGGCTACCAGTTCGACACCTATACCTCTGGGCTGCGAACTCATATCGCCCGACGCATGATGGCCGCAGGAGCCAGAGTGACGCCTGAGGAATTGGTGATAACCGCCGGCTGTATGGAAGCGGTGTCTCTCTCCCTGCTGGCCACATGCAGCCGGGAGGACACCGTTGCTATCGAGTCTCCCGCATATTTTATCTTCTATCGACTGATGGAGCGCCTTGGACTCAGGATCGTGGAGATTCCCACCGATCCGATGACGGGCATGCAACTCGACGTGCTGGAGTATGTCCTTGGCACCCATTCAGTGAAAGCCATTCTCTGCACTTCGAATTTCAGCAATCCTTCAGGCAGCCTGATGCCCGACGATCGGAAAGAGCGCCTTATCACACTGGCTTCTTCGGCCGGGGCTGCCCTGATCGAGGACGATATTTACGGGGAAGTTCACTTCGGTGTAAAGCGTCCCGCGCCCCTTGCCTCCTTTGATACCGATGGAACCGTGATCCACTGCAGTTCCGTCTCGAAAACAGTATCCCCGGGTCTGCGTATCGGATGGGTGCGGGGCGGACGCTGGGGGGATGACATCGCTCGGCTCAAGGCCACGTTCTCAGTGTCCTCTCCGGCTCCGTCGGTGCAGGCTCTTACCGGGTACCTGGATTCCGGCCGCTTCGACCGTCACCTGCGCCGCCTGCGGCACCGATTGAACGACAACATGTGCAGGCTCGTTAATCTGGTTCGGGAGGAATTCCCGGAAGGTACACGGCTTACCAATCCCTCCGGGGGTCTGACCACCTGGGTGGAGCTCCCCGAAATGGTCGATACCATCGAGCTGTACAGGAAGGCTCGGAGCCGGGGAATCTCGATTGCTGTAGGGCCGATGTTCACCATGTCCCGGGATTATCACCAATTCCTCAGACTGAATGCCGGGAAGCTCGGATCCGTGGAAGAGAGAGCCCTGATGACCATTGCTTCGCTCTGTCGGGAGGCGGCAGGAGTGGCGCCGTAGTCAGAAATTATAACCGGGATTGTCCGAATAAGTGAAAAGCTCCGGGTCATCGTACTCAACAGAAATCTGCAGATTTTGCTATTGGCTTGTGATATCGTTATGATACCGGTATGAAATCGATATTGATACGGAATCTGCCTGAACAGACTCTCGAGAACCTCAAACGACTGGCGAAGTATCACCATAGATCCCTGCAGGGTGAGTTGCATGACATATTGGAAGGTGCATCGGAGCGTTCTCCGAGACATAATTCGGGGTCATTCAGAATAATAACCGTCAATACCGGGAATCAGGGAACCTGGAGTCGGGAAGAGATTTACGGTGATGAAGCGAGGTGATATCGCCTTCCTGGATACCAACATCCTCCTCGCCGCCACCGATACGGGGCGGAGGGCTTACGTTGCCGCAGTTTCTGTATTTACAAAATTGACCGGCGATGGGATCCACCTGGCAATAAGTGGACAGGTAATCAGGGAATATCTGGTGGTAGCAACGCGTCCCATCGAACAAAACGGCCTGGGCTTGAAATTGCATGATGCTTTGGACAATATCGCCGAGTTTCGATCGAGAACCATCTTTCTGGAAGAAACACTTGAGGTAACGGATCAATTGGTTGAACTCATTAAATCGACCGGCATCCATGGCAAGCGCATCCATGACATAAATATCGCAGCGACAATGTTAAGTCATGGTGTCGAGAATCTGGTCACATTTAATCCCGGGGATTTCTCGGGTATTGGCGATATCGAAATCCGGATACCAGAGTAGGTTGGAGCTGATATAAAAAAGAAGGAATGCCGCATGACATCTCACTTATCGACAGAGCTTCCATTACTGAATGGGCAGTAATGATTATCAAAGCGGTTTCGACACCCGAAGAATAACGAGTTTCTCCACGGCCTCAGACCAATATTGAATAAACGGGAGTAATTACATGAATACATTAAGGGATATATCCCTGCACCCGTCATCTGGAGGCAAGCTCCGCGTCGTTCTGGATACAGATACTTTCAATGAAATCGACGATCAGTTTGCACTGGCGTATTTACTGCGTTCAAGTGACAAAGCGGAAACGGAAGCGATATATGCCGCTCCTTTCAAGAATGATCGTGCAGACTCTGCTGGTGAAGGAATGGAAAAGAGTTTTGAAGAGATCGAACGGCTGCTGAATCGTCTGAAGAGAAATGAAGTTCCTCACTATCGCGGAGCGAAGCAGTTTCTAACTGACTCGAAAACGCCGGTGGAAAGTGAAGCAGTAGATGATATTATCAGGCGGGCTATGACGGCTACAGAGTCAGAACGCCTGAATATAATAGCTATAGGTGCCATCACCAACGTTGCTTCAGCATTACTGCTCAAACCCGATATTGTCGATTGCTGCAATGTAATCTGGCTTGGGGGGCATCATCCGGAATATCCTTTTAACTTTGAGTTCAACTTGAGTGGAGATGTTGCAGCTGTCCGTACGGTGTACGATTCAGGGGTGCCTCTCTATGTTGTCCCATGCGAGGGAGTCGCTTCACATCTGAGAGTAAGCAGGGAGGAATTGAGCGCCTTTCTTGATCTGTCCGATCCCTTGTCAAGTTTCCTTTACAAACGATTTTCCGAGTATGGGCCAGAAGGTGTATGGACCAAGGTGATTTGGGATATTTCTGCTGTTGCATGGATTGTACTACCTGAATCGGTTAAGAGTTATTCCATTCCCACACCTCGAGTAGCTGAGGATGGTTCATATATTGTGGATCAACGACGGCCACCCTGTCGCTTCGCTTATAAACTGGATCGAGACGCTATCTACCGGGATCTGTTTATGCGGCTCGATGGGGATTTCTGATCTTGAAATCTCGGACCAATATGGGGAGGCAACCATTTTCTTTAGAAAATTACTTACGCCGTCAGGCTTTATTGATAGGCGATACTGGATTCGCCCTCCAATCGGAGACTTCCTGTCTCCTCTTTCCGGGCCGCTGGTTCAGTCTATAACCCTATATAATTACTATGGTAAAGGATTTGTATTTTCCAACAATCCGTCCTCTGGCTATCCTGTAGTTCTTCAACTGACCCGGCGGCCGCTCTTCCATACTGCAGTCGGTTTCAGAGCGCCCTGGGCGTAGAGCACCTCGCGCCAATCATCTACGGTCCAGGCGGCAATATCCG
>JAUVIY010000370.1 GCA_030592625.1 Spirochaeta sp.
CCCGAGTTTTAACGCGGTATCAATACTCCGGCAAATATAATCGATACTGGCCTGACGCATGGGTGCCACCGAGCTGGCGAGATTGGTAGGATATCGGAATTGTGCGGGGATAAAATTGGATATGCCGAGACCGGTCTCCTCCAGAGCACCCAGGGTCTCCTTCAGATATTCTCCCTCCATATCCTCAGGGTATGCATGGGGTCTGCCTCCCCATATTTCAACCTGATCGAACCCCAGACTTCCATAACGGCGGATGGCTTCAGGCAACGTAAAGCGATAGTGAACAAAACTGGAAATGCTGAATTTCATGATTCATTGTATACCTGTTGAGGATCTTTCATAATTACCATTCTGAAAGATCCTCAAGTATGGGGTCGAAAAGTTATTTTCTTATACAATAATAAAATAACTTTTCTAAAGGTCTGGGTAATTTAAAAATCGGGGATTTTTGAAATTACCTCTGTTGTTATGGAATTTAAAATTTCGCAGCAGCCCTTATTTTGTTGCTCGATCCGGTCCGGTTTCCGGTCATGAATCAGTTGTAGCTGCTGAAAGAATCCGTTTTTTCAATCAGCACCAGGGCCCGGGATTCGTCACGATCCACCAGGGCGGCGATGAGGTGGTCGTGGTAGCCGACCACTTGTTCCCGAACGTCGGGGGCCTGGTAGAAGAGGGTCAGTAGATCCATGTGGGCCGGTTTGAGGGTGTTCGAGAGAAGGGCGTAAAGGGCGTTTCCGCCGGCTATGGCCAAATTGAGGTGGAATTCGAAATCCAGTTCCGCCAGCTCCGTCGCTTGTTCAGCGTTCCTCATCCGTCGGTTGATCTTCTTCATTTCCTTCAGGGCGGGAAGGTCGCCCGGGGGCTTGCTGCAGAGAAGGGACACGATATCCCGTTCCATGTTGATACGGAAATGCTCCAGGTCGCCGGTGAGTCCGGGACCCAGATCGTGTTCTTTCTCCTTGATGAGGGAGAGCAGCAGGTCCAGGGTGCCCCGCAGCCGATAATCATTTACCACCACGCCGTGGCGTGGGCGAAGTGTCACCAGGCCCCGGGTCTCCAGGGTGATGATGCCCTCGTGAATCAACGGACGGGAGACGCCGAGTTTTTTTGCCAGTTCCCTCTCCGGAGCGAGCTTTTCGCCGGGTTTCAGGGCGCCCTTGAGGATGAGTTCTTCCATATACAGAACGAATTCTTCCTTCAGGCTGGCGGTCTTCAATGGTTTGTACAGGTCGTCGTTCATTCAGGTTGAGATTATACGTGACAGATGAATTCCACAAGGGTATAATATTATTGGTGGTAATACCACCAGCCAGGAGGAGGTATATGCCCGACAGATTGGACAGACGACTGAGAAAAATCCGAAGGCGTCTTCGCCGAAAAAACGGTTTGGAAGTCCGGGCCGACAGGAAGAACGACTCCATCCTCCTCACCGGGGAGGTAGGCAATTGGGATGAGAAGGTGACCTCGGGCTATACCGCTGCAGGACACGGGTTCCGGGGAGTCATCAACGATATCCGAGTACGGGGGCTGACCGAGCCGGAGATGACTTTACCGTCTTTCTCGGATGATCACCTGGAGGGTCGGGAGTTCGATGTCGTGGTAATTGGCGGCGGCGTGATTGGTTGTACCGTGGCCAGAGAACTCTCCCGGAAGGACATCTCCATCGCTATCCTTGAGAAGGAATACGACCTGGCCATGCAGGCCTCGGGCCGGAACGACGGTATGATCCACCCCGGATTCGCCGCGTCGCCGGGGACGAAAATGGCGGCGTACAACGCCCGGGGCAACAGACTCTACACTGCTCTTGCCGAGGAACTCGACTTCGAAATTAAGCGCCCGGGATCCATAATCCTCTTCGATTCCATCTGGAAGAACCTGTTGATCCCGGTTTTCAGGCGGAGGTGCCGGCAGAACGGCGTCGACGGGGAATACCGCAGGCTCAGTTCCCGGGAGGTGGTGGAGATGGAACCATCGGTGACCGAAAGGCAGAGGGGCGGGTTTCTATTGCCGTCAGCCGGTATCGTGTCGCCGTATAAGGTCACCATCGCATTGGCCGAGAACGCCGTGCAGAACGGGGCCGAGTTATTCCTGAAGACCGCGGTGACGGGAATGGAAACCCGGGACGGCCGGGTCTTTCGCCTCCGTACCAATCGCGGGATGATTCGATGCAGGGCCGTCGTCAATGCCGCGGGGGTTTGGGCCGACACGGTGGCCGGTATGGCCGGTGACCGGTTCTTCTCCATTCATGGGCGCAAGGGCACCGATGCCATTCTGGACCGGGAATGCACCGATCACCAGAATCACATCCTGGGTATGCCTACCCTCCTCGGCAGAAGTAAGAACCATTCCAAGGGTGGGGGGGTGGTGCCTTGCATTGAGGGAAACATCCTCCTGGGACCCACGGCCCAGGAAGTTCCCGATCGTGAGGACTATACCACCGATTCCCTTGTCTTCAACGACCTGTTGAAGCAGTTAGCCCTGAATCGGAACCTGAATCGGGCTCAGATAATCAATTATTACTCCGGGATTCGAGCGGCGAACTGGGAGGAGGATTTCATTATCGAGCCTTCCCGGAAGCTGGGAAACCTCATCCATGCCGCTGCGATACAATCCCCTGGCCTGGCCTCGGCCCCGGCTATCGGCGAGGACGTTGCCCGAATGACGCTGGATGCTCTGCAGAAAGCGGGCATGGAGATCAGGGACCGAAAGGGGTTCGAACCCGTACGCAGAGGCATCCCTTCGGTAAAGAACCTGCCAGGGGACGAGAGAACGGCCCTCATCCGGAAGGACCCGGAGTACGGGGAAATTATTTGCCGCTGCGAGGAAATATCCCGGGGAGAAGTTCGGGACGCCATCCG
>JAUVIY010000300.1 GCA_030592625.1 Spirochaeta sp.
ACTGAACTCCTGGTTGTGCCACAGATCCGGGTCATCTGAAAAAGTCAGGAATGGGATCGCATCCGGACCGGTACAGTTGATGCGGTAACCGGCATCGGCCCCGGCTGAAACCAGGCCGTCTTTGAGCCGTCGCCCCATGGCGTTGACGTGGGACACAACATCCAGCCGTTCCATCTCGTCCAGGCAGGCCATGGCGGCCAGAAAGGGGACGGTGGAGGTCCAGAAGGTGCCGGTGATAAAGAAGCCTGAAGCGGTCTTTTTCAGCTCATCGGTGCCCATGAGTACTCCGATGGGATAACCGTTGGCCAGGGATTTGCCCATGGTAATCATATCCGGCCTGGCGCCCAGCTTCGTGTGGGAACCGTTGATACTGAGACGGAAATTGGCCCGTATGTCATCCATGATGAAGAAGGCGCCCTCGGAGTCGCAGAGGCGCCTGACTGCATCGTGCCAGCCCTCAGGGGGCATCACCTGATCGGCCCAGGTGGCGTGATGGTAAGGGGTGAGGATAACAGCGGCGATTTGCCCTTTGAGTTCGGCAAAGAGCTCCTCGAGTTCGGCCGCATTCCCATATGTGAAATTGCGCACCTCATCCTGGTCCCGGAGTACAGGGTACTTGTTGGTGGAACACCAGTTGGCCGATCCGTGATAGGCGCCTTTCGCCATCAGTACGTAAGGTTTTCCGGTATTCACCCGGGCCAGAGTGATACTCAGGGTGGTGGCGTCGGTTCCGTTCTTGGTAAACACCGACCAGTCCATGCCGTCAATCAGGCCGGCGAGTCTTTCGGCCAACTCCACCATCGAAGGACCGGGCTGGTTCAGGAGGTCGCCCTTTCGCAGCTGAGCGATGGCCGGATTATCCACCACCGTATTACCGTATCCCAGAATCATGGAACCGAAGCCGCAGAGATAATCGATGTATTCATTACCGTCGGCATCCTTTACCCGGCAGCCCGAGCCTTCGGTGAAGTAGTAGGGAAAGCGCCCGGGAACGGTGAATCCCGGGGATTTGGAACCGTAGATACCCCCGGGGATTACCGCGGTGGCCCGGTCGTAGAGATTCCGGCTGATACCGTATCGATTGGTTTCGCTCATAACTGGTCTCCTTTGGTGTCCTTGCCCCACTGCATGATTTCCCCGAAGCGGTCCAGGAGAGAGAAGAGCACCTGTATCATGGGCACCCTGCCGCGAATCGTCACATTTCCACGGCCCAGGGCCTTCAGAGCCGCCACCGAACCGGTGAAGAGTCCAAACGCCGTATCCATATCAATGAAGGAAAGACGCGCATTGACTTTTGCCGGAGGAATTCCCCGGCCGGCGCGCCAGAGGTCACCTGACTTTTGAATCCAGCCGCTCAAGTCAGATTCTTCCACCTTCAACTCAACAACACCATCGGGCATAGCTGAGGATTTGGGAGCCGTCCAGGAATCGGTCATGGCAGTCTCGGCAACACCCCGGAGAGCGGCGGTCATCAGTAACTCGGTAACGATACGTTTTTCAGAATCATTCGCAAAATCCCGGGTGGAACTGAGGGTCCCCACATGGCCGGAAGAGGCGACAAAGGCCTTTACAGCCTTCATGAATAAGGGTGAAAGCGGCAGGGGAATAACCGTCCCCTTCCCACCCCCCAGAGCTTGAGCCATGGCTTCAATACTGATAAAGCGCAGGACAACAGCAGAGGATTTCCGCTCAATCTCGACAGCTCGGCCGTTATTGAAAGTCAGACGCCGGCGGATACCCGAAGGACCGGACAGGGTGAGGGTGAAACGACCCTGAGGAAGACCTTCCCGAAGGGACCCATCAAGCTCTGTAGCGGCACAAACCAGAGCACAGATAACACCCGAGCGAACCCGGGCCACTGTGAGGGGAGTCAATGTTTTAAGATTCGGCATAGAGAAAATGATACGCCGTCGAAAGCAGCGGGAGCAAGGTTAAAGGGATTCCAGGCCCTCTTCCTCCAGAAACTCCTCATACGTGACAATATCGATACCTGCGTCCCGAGCCTTTTTCAGCTTGGTGGATGTGCCCGAGGGGTCGTCACACACCACTTTCACCGTTTCTCTTGTAACCGCTCCGGCTACCGTCCAACCCTTTTCTTCCAGTGCGGCGGTAATGGCTTTCCTGGAAACCGGGGCTTTTCCTGTGAGGCAGATGACCCCTCGGCGCGTTTCGGCTTGACTGTTCTCTCGAATCTCAACTATCTCAAGAAGCTGATTGAGGAATTCCAGATTGCCGGCTTGAGCTTTCCAATCGGCAATGCGGCTTCCGATGACGTATGAATCATCGTCAAAGGAAAGGAAATCCTCCAGGGTACTGATGCCGAGTCGGGCCAGGGATTTTTTCTGCACCATGGGAATACCCAGGCGGGAAATCAGTTCGGCGGCACTCATGATTTTCGCCGATGCCATTTGATCGAGAAAATTGCTGATCTTCTTCTCGCCAAATCCTTCCAGGCCGTCGAAATCGGCGGCGCTGAGGGTATAGAGATCCCGGACGGTTCGCAGTTTTCCGGCATCATACAGGGTTGCAAGAGTTTTCAGGGCCACCTGTTCGATTTCCGCCTGCCTCACCCAGAAAAGGATGGACTGCAGCACCCGGTCCCGGCACTCCGGGTTCGGGCAGGCGAGATTCACGCCGCTGTCCACCGGAACTGAACCGCAGGATGGACAGATATCGGGCCAGAGGCTATCGTCCCGGAATCCATCCTCACGCCCATGTGCCGCAGGATTATCCCGGACATAGGGGATGACGTCGTTGGCCCGTTCCACCAGTATCATATCGCCGACCGCCGGCTTGAGGCGGCGGACATTATCCGCATTGTGCAGACTGGCCCTTTCCAGAGTGGCGCCGCCCATTTCAATCGGGTCAAACACCGCCACCGGAGTCAGGTTGCCCTGACGGCTCACCTGCCAGAGTACTGCCCTCAGGGCGGTTTGGGCCGCCTGAGAGGGAGGTTTGAAGGCCAGGGCGTAATGGTGGTGGTGATCTACCACCCATCTCTCATCGATTTCATCGTGGAGCCGGTTGTCGTCCACCACGATAATGAGACCGTCGGTCTCGTAGTTCCATTCGTCCCGGTACCGCCCGATATATTCGTCGTACACCGATTCAAGCTGACTTATCAGATCGGTTGCAGCACTGTCCCCGGCGGTTTCGGCAGTGAACCGCCATTTATCGAAAGTGTAAAAATTGTTCTCTTTCAGGATGTCTATCTTGCCGTACTCCGAGGTTTGACGATGATCGGCGACGCCGGATGACATGTGTCCCGCCTCGGGCCAGACGATCTGATAGGCCAGGAAACGGATAAAGTGCAGGTTCTCCCGGTCGTCCTTGCGGTTGATGAGGCCGACGCAGTTGTTCCGCAGGGGCTTACCGCCTGTATCAAAGTCCGTATTTTTGGGAAGATGGAGCTCACCCCGAATCTCGACGGGATTTTTTGTGAATGTAATAGAGGGCGGTATGTCCCGGACATGCCCGGCGATGTGACTGATATCCTGACCGTTCTCTCCGTCCCCCCGGGTGGCGATGTAGCGCAGAGTGCCGGCCCGGTAGTACAGACTGGCCGAGAGCCCATCGATTTTGGGCTGAACCGTCAGAGCCGAGTCGGCTGCCAGGTTCAGCCGTACCAGCCATTTTTCCACCTCGTCAAGGTTCTTGGCCTTCTCCATGGAGAGCATGGGAACCCGGTGCCTGATTTTCTCCCCGCCGCCGGCGGAAATACCAACTGTCGTAAAATATGAATGAGTCGGATCGAGAATACGAAGCTC
>JAUVIY010000134.1 GCA_030592625.1 Spirochaeta sp.
AAACTCCTGAGTCCATTTGAAACCAAATACATTATCCGTCGGTTGATTCAAGTTTATATTCCAGGATGTATCGAGAACTGTCCTGGTACGAATCCGGTTCTTCCATAACGGCAGGGGAGCAAATTCCCTGTTGTATGAAAACCTCAGCGAACTCGGGTTGAAACCCTCGGATCCCTCCTCCCAGACATAGGTGACTGAATTCCAATTATAATCGATTCCATGATTTACAACAAATCTGGTTTCGAATCCCCAGAAACGGAAAATCGTCTCGGCATTAGAGAATCTGAGCTGATCCGTATCATATCTGGCACTCTGTGAAATCGTGACTTCATCTTTCCAACCGGTCCATGAGGCACTCATGATGAAAGGCTGCGATGTCCATCCGGTATCATCAAAATTATTCTGCTGACTGAGATCGGCTTTCCAGCCCATATAATTAACTCCGGTACCGGCACTTACGGTGTAACGCTGGTCCAGAGGTGGAACATCGGCTGTGGCTGCCATGGAAAAATTGAAAACCCCGGGACTCCAGCTGGCCTTGGCCGAAGCTTCGTGCTGTCTGACATCCTCCTCACCGGAAATCCATGAATTGGAATATTCAGGATCATTGACCGTGGCACTGTCGGCAAACTGCCGAGTAAAAAGATTGGCGTCCAAACTGTAATTCAGTGAAGACTCCGAAAGAGACGGTATGCCCTGAAATGGTTTGAGATACATTGTAATCCTGTTATCCCAGAGAAGCTTCGTATACTGATAGTCTTCCAATCGTGTCGTATCGGTGATAACGGCATTATTACCGAAGATATCCGCATGAATCTGATAAAAGCCTGAAAGGTTTGTGGCACCGCTGAGACCCGTCAAACCGTCCCAGAAATCAATATTGTAGGACAAATCTCCACGCTGTGTGCTGTTGATCCTGGCAGCATCGAATACGAAATCGATGTCCGACGGTGCCAGCCAGTTGGTGCTGTCAGCCTGATCTTCAATATATAACTGCGTCTGGAGTCCGTAATTCAGCGAAGCATTCAGTAACCCGGCGGAATAAACTGCATCAAAAGATTGATGATAAGGTGCTGAATCGGGTCCTTCAGACTCACTGCTTTCGGTCTCATCACCCATAACACGGGGATCAAGAGCTTCGGGGGTATCCAGTCTGTTCACCGTCCAATCAGGTGAACCACCCCTGAGGGATAGCTTGATATCAGGCATTATCAGTCTGTCGGGATAATAAAAGTTTCGGGCAGGATCGTAATTCGCATCAGGATTGCCGGACCCGGTGATGTCTTCATTAGTCTTATTCTTCCAGGTCAGAGATGTCCGGAAATTATCGAGGGACAGCGTCTGAAGCCACGGAGACGTACCTTCAGGAGATATTGATTCGGATCCGCTTATCTCCCACCGCATATCTGTAACGAGGTCGGGATCGTTTACATCGGTACCTTCTTCACCCAGAAGTAAGCTTAACCAGTCGAAATTTTCATTTCGGTTACCAAAATCCTCCAGATAGTATGGATCGGAATACCAATCCAGATAGAGCGACCAATTGTCCAGCTTAAGATCGAACCTGCTTCCCCAACGGAATGGAATGACACTCTGTCCCAGATAACTGTTGTTCCAGAATACCCTTGCGGTACCGCCGTCGTTAAAATACACGCTGCCGTTTGAATCTATACTTCGGCTCACGCCGATAGTGGTGTAGAAATTGAAAGCTCCGTTGCTACCCAGTTCCGGGAAGTCTCCCTGCAGACCCGTCATGGCACCCAGGGTTGTATATACATCCAGCATGTACTTCAAGGTATTTCTGTCAGATGATTTATCGGAGTCGGATGTTCCGCTGCGTACGAGAAACAACCCGTCCCTTGTCAGCTCGTAATCGGGGCTGGCGGAGTCACCGAATCCCATAATGGAAAACCCGTCATCCTGTTCCTTGCTCCCCATCAGATAGGTTGTCGTATGTAAATAGTACCCGACCCTGCTCCTGAAACCGATTACAGGATTAAACAGCATGTCGCTTCCCGATTTCCAGTAAAACGGTAGGTAGAGAACCGGAACATGCCCTACGTAGAGAGTTGCACTTAAGAGTCCCCATTCTCCGGGACCGGTTATCCATATTTTCTTTGCTTTCAGGGCATAATCGGGATTGGGATCGTCATGGCTTGTAATCACACCATCGCTGAGAACAAGGATATCCTTCCCCGAACGCTTTATGGATTCTCCCCTGAAGAAGAAATCAACTGATTCTCCGTCGACATCCTGTTGTCTTTTAGATGTGCCCCGGAAGATGACACCTGTCCAATCCGTAACCTGGAAGGTGAGACTGTCCCCTGTGAAGTTTTCTTCCCGACCTCCCGTATCCACGGTATATACGATGTTCCCCATGGCGGAAATCGTGTTGCGCTCCTGGTTGAAAATGACCGAATCAGCCTCAACCCGGTGAGAACGGCCCCTATCAGGCTCATTCACGGTAATAACGACATCACCGGAGAGCCGGATGATAGTTTCCGAATCATCTGAGTCAATATTCACTTGAAAATACTCGCTGCGCCTTGCGGATTCGATGACAACCCTTGTTCCACCGGGAGTCTTTGTAACGGAACTGTCCCCTGATGTGCTGAGGCCGTAGTACGCCCGTAGCCTTTGTCGTAAAGCCTCATTATTACCATCCTCATCCAGACCAAGAACCAGACACCAGGCTTCAAGCTCATCACGTCTGGATGTGGAAATATCCAAATCGAGACTGCGTCCGACTAAAACCGAAGAATCATTTGCACCCGGTTGTTCCTGAGCATGTAGAATCGGGATTTCAATAAACTGGGTTATCAAAAGGACAAACAGGAAGCTAAAGAATCGAGAGTGAACCGCTCCGTGCAGGTGCGACTGGTGTCGAAATCGATCCTCTTCAGACATCACCGGGGTTTGAGGACTTCCTTCAAATAGCGGCCGGTATGAGAAGAAGAGGATTGGGCCACAGCTTCCGGTGTGCCGATAGCAATAACTTCTCCGCCTCCATCCCCACCCTCAGGTCCAAGATCGATGATGTGGTCGGCTTGTTTGATGACATCAAGGTTGTGTTCAATCATACAGATTGTGTTGCCTAGGTTCACAAGGATCTGCAGAACCTCAAGCAGCTGCTTCACGTCGGAGAAATGGAGCCCTGTAGTCGGCTCATCTATTATATAAAAAGTGTTGCCGGTGCTGCGCTTTGAGAGTTCCAGAGAGAGTTTCACGCGTTGAGCTTCACCACCGGACAGGGTCAGAGCCGACTGACCGAGTTTCACATAACCAAGACCTACGGCGTTCAGTGTCGACAGGCGATTACGGATGGAAGGAACTGCGGAGAAAAACTCCAGCGCATCCTCAACGGTCATCTCCAATACTTCATGGATATTCCGACCCTTGTAACGTACTTCCAGGGTTTCCCGGTTGAAACGCCGCCCTTTACACACATCGCAAGTGATATAGACATCAGGGAGAAAATGCATCTCGATTTTTTTAGTCCCGGCTCCTTCACATGCCTCACAACGGCCGCCTTTTACGTTAAAACTGAAGCGGCCTGGTTTGTATCCTCGTGCTTTTGCCTCGGGCAGGCCTGCAAATAGATCCCTGACCGGAGTGAACAATCCGACATAGGTGGCGGGATTGGATCTCGGAGTTCGCCCGATGGCACTTTGATTGATGCAGATAACCTTATCGATATAGTCGATTCCGGTGATCCGATCGTATTCTCCCGTAGGCATGTGGGTACGTCCGACGGAATTGGACAGGACGGGGAAGAGGATATCGGTGAGCAGTGTAGATTTTCCGGATCCCGAAACTCCGGTGATGGCTACAAATTTACCCAGTGGAATGTCTACATTGATATTTTTCAGGTTATGTTCCCGAGCTCCGGCAATGTTGATGCTTCGACCACTTCCCCCTCGACGAGCCTCGGGCACTTCGATGTAATCACGACCGCTCAGGAACCTCCCCGTTGGACTATCAGGATTGGAAAGTATCGTCTCAAGGGTGCCCTGGGCGACGACTCTGCCACCGTGAACCCCGGCTCCCGGGCCCATGTCGACACTATGATCCGCCGTTCTTATAGTTTGTTCGTCGTGCTCCACAACGATCAGTGTGTTTCCGAGATTCCGCAGATGTGTGAGAGTATCGATGAGTTTCCGGTTATCTCTATGATGCAATCCTATGGTCGGCTCGTCGAGGATATACAACACGCCGACAAGGGAAGAGCCAATCTGTGTTGCAAGGCGTATTCTCTGGGCTTCTCCACCTGACAGGGTGGCGGATTCCCGTTCGAGGGTCAGATAACCGAGACCCACACTTTCCAGGAACTGCAGCCTCTCCCTGATTTCCTTAAGGATCTGTTCTGCGATGTGACTTTCGGTTTCATCAAGGTTGAGATTGTCGAAGAATTTCCTGGACTGATGCACAGGCATAGCGGTCGATTCATAGATATCAAGTCCTCCAACAAAGACACTTAAGCTTTCACGCCTCAGTCTTCTGCCGCCGCATTCGTTACAGGACCGGCGAGTCATGAATTTTTCGAGCCAATCCGTTATGCCGGAAGATGAAGATTCTCTGTACCGACGCTTGAGGTCGGCAAAGATTCCCTTGTATTGAGATGAATACTCGAATTTCCCGGTACCCTGCTTGTTGACGTAAGTAACATCGATGGCTTCGTCGGTGCCGTCGAACATGGCGTCAATAATTGAGTCGTCCAGTTCACCCAAAGGTGTATCCAGACTGAAATTCAAGGTTTTTGCGAGCGCCTCGAACCAGCTGCGGTGCCATGCAGCATCGGGATTATAGGGCACCAGTCCTCTGTCGTTAAACGAGAGAGAGGGATCCGGCATAATGAGATTGCGGTCGAATTCCTGAGTCATTCCAAGACCATCACAAGACTGACAGGCACCGAAAGGACTGTTGAAACTGAAGAGCCTTGGTTGGAGTTCCGGTAAACTGAAACCGCATTCGGGACAGGAATTTCTTTCGGAAAAGAAAAGCTCCTCATCCCCCTCATCTCTGATGATGAGCACTTTCATCTGCCCCTCGGCAATCTCAAGAGCTGTCTCGACGGACTCGGCAATACGTTTTCGGCTCTCTGGACCAACCTTGATGCGGTCAACAACCAGAGAGATATCGTGTTTCCGTTTTTTGTCCAGGACTATGTCGTCGTCCAGTGACAGGATTTCACCGTCAATACGTATCCTCAAAAATCCAGCCTTTCTGGCATCTTCAAGATATTTCCGGTGCTCACCCTTTTTCCCCCTCACCAAAGGAGCCAGAATCATCAGTCTCTGACCCTCGGGAAATGATAGTACTGCATCCAATATCTGATCCACGGACTGTTCTTTGATGGGAGTACCGTCATTCGGGCACAATGGTTTACCGATACGCGCATAAAGAAGACGGAGGTAATCATAAACTTCGGTAATGGTTCCGACTGTCGAACGAGGGTTTTTACTGGTGGTTTTCTGCTCGATAGAAATTGCCGGAGAAAGTCCTTCCAGATAGTCAACATCCGGTTTGTCCATGCGGCCTAAAAACTGACGGGCATAAGCCGATAACGATTCGACATATCGTCTCTGCCCTTCAGCGAACACCGTATCGAATGCCAGAGAAGACTTACCCGACCCTGACAACCCGGAAATCACGATCAGTTTGTCCCTGGGAAGCTCAAGGTCAATATTCTTGAGGTTATGCTCCCTCGCTCCCTTGATGACGATTTTATCCATCCATGTCCCTGTGGTATTTCAAGGTGAAAGTGAACCGACTGAAATAAACGGTTCTCCAAGCTGTTTAATGGCCAGTTTACCCCATAGACCTGCTTCAGGCCTTGGAAGCGGGAAACCACTGAGTGGATCGGTGATTATCATGAGTTTCCAGAGGGATTCCGCGGTATCCCCGAACCCTTCGGCAAAAAGGGAAACTGAAACGAGGTACAACTGAGGCCAGAAACCTTCCCGCTCCAGCCATCGGGACAACGCTTCATCACTTGTATACACCCGTTCAATCAGATCGGCGACTCCATCAGATCTGCCGGGATATCGAACGTCCCTGTCGGGATTTTCGGCATCTTCCAATGGATTTATATCAAAGCGCCATTCCGGATAAGTTGATCGATGACGTTCAGCTGAAGTGGTAAGAAGAGATAAAACTGTTCTGGTTGAATGAAGCAGTGAAGACCGGTAATGCCCGGCATCCCATGCTGTTTCCGCCAGTATTCTCCTGGCCTTCAGGGAAGTTGTCAGCTCGTCACGATAAAGATATACAAGCTCATCAATACCATGCCCGGTTATCAATTTCATATACTGATGTTCCAGAGCGAGAGTCGAAGGTTGGGAGGCACCTTCATCATCTGCGATACCGAATAGGATCGCTACCGCCTCAAGTGTTCTACCAGGCCCTTGATTCATCAACAATTCAGCCAGAGCATATCTATACAGTATGTTATCTTCGGGAACTCTCAAGTAAATCGAGATGTTAATAGCCATGCGATACTGTTCTTCGGCAAGTAACGGCTGTCCCTGGGCCTCGTATACCCGGCCGAGCCAGTATTCTGCTTCAGGATATTCGGGATTCTGCTCTACAGTCTCCAGCAGGTAATCCAGGCATTCGGTCAATTTTCTCTGATCGAAAGCCGCCTTACCCTTTTCAAGCAGTATCCATGCCGGTTCCTCTGCACTTAAGCCCCAGGTTAATGTCAGTAATAATATCGTAAGGAGGCGGATACGGATGTTAAACATGGGATAAAGGCCTCCCGCACTTCAGTGTTTTACTTATTATACAAAAAAAGGACGGCCGCCCAATAGCAAACCGTCCGATTTTCACAACACACAGATACAGATATCCGCTAATAGTCCTCTTACAACATAAGAAGAAGGAAGACCATCACAAATAATGCCACTGTCTCGATAATACCGATAACCATGAAATAGTTCGCAGTCCCTTTTCCCGTGTCGGCAAGAGCATCGGCAGCTCCTGCTGCTGCCTTTCCCTGCATGTAGGCGGAAAAGCCCATTGCCAGGCCGCCGAAGATACCGGCACTCAGGAGTGTGAGTGTGTCCTGTTGACTTCCGCTGATGAAAAGCATGAGCAGAAAACCGTAAATTGTCTGTGTAAGCGGGGCT
>JAUVIY010000003.1 GCA_030592625.1 Spirochaeta sp.
ATAATAAATTATGTATTCGACCCCATGACGAGGTTCTTACAAAATGGTAATTTTGAAAGAACCTCACAATATTGCAATTAAGGGTGGCATACAATTGGAAACTGAACAATTGTACAGACTGTAACATATAGACAGTATAGAAAAATCAAGATAAAATGCTAATGACAATTTTACTGGAGTGAAATTATGAACCCATCTGATGTAGTCGAACCGGCGGTGCGGGAAAAAATTGCCGCTATCGCGGGGAGTATTAGAAAGCGGGTCATGAAATATACGATTTCCAATAATGGGGGATACTTGAGTCAGGCATGTTCCTCGGCTGAGATACTTGCATCCCTCTATGTAAAAATCATGAACCTGGGGAAAAGTGAGGCGCCTGCGGTTCCTCCACCCTTTCCGGGTGTACCCGGTAAAAATAACCGGGATTACTTTACCGGAGGGGGGTATAACGGGCCGAAAACTCCGGATCTGGATCGGTTCTACTTAAGCCCCGCGCATTACGCTCTTGTTCTTTACACAGTCCTTATCGAAACAGGCAGGATGAATCCAAATGGGTTGGATCAGTTCAACCAGGATGGAACTTCTGTGGAAATGATCGGCGCGGAACACTCTCCCGGCTTTGAAATGATGGGAGGATCCCTTGCTCAGACATTGAGTCAGAGTGCCGGTATTGCACTGGCAAGGAAAATCCGGAATGAAACGGGAAGAGTTTGGGTTTTTCTTTCCGATGGGGAATTCCAGGAAGGGCAGACCTGGGAAGCGATTCAAACCATGTCATTCTACGGGATCGACAATATCGGTGTATATATCGACATTAACGGTCAACAATGCGATGGGGAAGTGTGCGATGTAATGTCCCTGGAACCACTTTCCGCCAGAATTCAGTCTTTCGGCGGCCGGGTGATTACTGTGGACGGGCATGATATCGATGCCCTAATACAGCCGGCAAAGTTGAAACCAAATGGATGCCCGCTTTTTATTCTTTGCTATACCGATCCCTGCAAAGGCATCCCGCTTCTTACTAAGCGTAGACCGAAACTGCATTATGTTCGATTCAGTTCTCCCGAAGAGAGGGAGGAGTATCGCAGGTATTATGAAACCAATATGCAGAAACCGGGTGAGGGGAAGTAAGACATGGAAATAGTAACAAAGGTTCATACGAACAATTTAGTTCACTGGGCAAAGGATAAACCGGAGGTAGTCGTTCTGTCCGCCGATTTGACAAGTTCCACGGAAATCAACCTGTTCCAGGAAACATATCCGGAGCGTTTTTTCTCCATGGGTGTGGCGGAGCAGAACATGATCAGTTTTGCAGGCGGGCTTGCCCGGGAAGGATACATTCCGTTTATTCATACATTTGCGGTGTTTATTTACCGGCAAGCCTTAAATCAGATTATCAGTTCCATCGCTTATTCCAATCTTCCGGTAAAATTTTTCGGATTTCTTCCAGGGATAACCACACCTGGTGGGGCAACTCATCAAGCTATCGATGATGTTGCCGTTTTACGCTCTGTACCTAATATGACAATCTTTGAAACAGGAGACGCAACAGAAGTTGAAAGTATCCTTGACGAAGTACTCAAAGTGGACGGACCTGTTTATATCAGGATGCTACGGGGGGAAATACCCCGGCTTTTTAAGAAAGATGAACCATTCTTGCAGGGACGGGCAAGAGTCTTAAGCAGGGGAGAAGATATCACCCTTCTTACCGCTGGAATATGCACGGAAGAGGCTATGCGGGCAACTTCTGTTCTTAAGCGCAACGGCATTTCCATCGAACACCTCCATATCTCCACTCACAAGCCTTTTATTGATTCCGCCGTAGTAAAAGCTATAGCCAAACCGAACTATGGAGTCATCACGATGGAAAACCATACCATTATCGGCGGGCTTGGTACGGAAGTTGCCGAACTCATGGCTGAAAATGGAACAGGTAAAAAATTATTCCGTATTGGGCTGAAGGATACTTTTGCCCACGGCGGAAGCAGACCGTATCTGATGAAAGAATACGGTCTCGATGCAATGTGCCTTATCAGCCAAGTGGAACAGATAGTTAACCGGTCGTTCGGGATTTCGGAGAAGGATCTGGAACATGTTCGTATCGAGGCTGTCCACAGCCAGGCAAAAGAGGAGGCGCTCTGATGAATACAGGTTCTCTGCAGGATAAACTGAAAGGCATCAGGTTTTCCGTTACTTATAGAATTGCAGGAGATGAATCTTTTGCGACAGCTCAGGCTGAAGAACTCTGTTATGAGCAAACAGTTGAGTTTCCCAGGGACCTCGTGCCGAAGGGGGACATTGAAGATCACATCGTTGGTTGGATAGAGAATGTATCCGAATTCGAGTCGGGGTCATATCGGGTAGATATCAGTTTTGCTATTGAAACGGCAGGGAACGACCTGGTGCAGTTAATGAACGTGATTTTCGGTAATATCAGTATAAAACCCGGAATCAGAGTAGAAAATTTTTCCTTGCCGAAGGAAATGCTCGAAAAATTCCGTGGCCCAAGGTTTGGGAAAGTTGATTTTCGAAAACGGCTGAATGTGTTTGACCGGCCATTTATCTGCACTGCCCTTAAGCCCATGGGTTTATCGCCAGGCCAGCTGGCTGAACAGGCGTATGCGTTCGCAAAGGGAGGACTCGATCTTATCAAGGATGATCATGGCCTGACGAACCAGGTGTTTTCACCTTTTGAAGAACGGGTAGCCAGGTGTCAGGAAGCGGTGGACAGAGGCAACAGTGAATCCGGTAATTCATGCGTCTACCTGCCCAATATAACCGGCCCGGCAGATCAGATAGCAGGCAGGGCGGAAAAGGCAAAAGCCATCGGAGCACAAGGGCTTCTTGTATGTCCCGGTCTTGTTGGATTGGATACAATGCGGATGATCGCCGATGACGACTCCATTGGTCTGCCGATTATGGCCCACCCATCCTTTACCGGAAGTTATGTTACCTGCAAAGAGAATGGATTAAGCCATTATACAATATATGGACAATTAATGCGCTTAGCCGGGGCAGATATGACTGTCTTCCCGAATTATGGAGGGAGATTTTCCTTCAGCAAGGACGAATGTCTTGAAATCACCAGGGGGTGCTCAGTGGATATGGGACCGATTTCCCCGATTATCCCTGCACCCGGGGGCGGTATAACGACTGACCGCGCAAAGGAATTGGTGGAAATATACGGAAAGGATTTTGTCCTCCTGATAGGTGGTGGAATGCATCGCAGGGGAAAAGATCTCGTTGAAAACAGCAGGTATTTTCTTGATATGATCGCATCGCTATAGAGGGTTTATTATGTCCAGGTACCCGGAAGATTTGGTTATTGCAGTGGCTCACTTCTATTACATCGAAGGGTTTACCCAGGAAGAAGTAGCTTACCGACTCAATACTTCCAGGGTTATGGTAACCAGAATGCTGAAAAGGGCACGGGAATTAGGTTTAGTACAGATAAACATAAAAAAACCGCTGCCTGCCCATTATAGACTATCACTGTCACTGGAATCAAAGTTCGGACTTAGGCTTGCCCGGGTGGTTAAAACGGGTGCGTCGGAGGATGAAACCCTTGAGGCAACAGGAAGGGAGGGCGCCGAACTTCTTGAGTCTCTTATACAACCTCATTGCAGAATCGGAGTCGCATGGAGCAAAACTGTGTGCTCGATCCTTCCTTTTGTTAAAAAACCACACAAAAAGGAATGCATTGTCAATGAACTTGCGGGTACGTATCTGTCTCCGGAGATACCCTACAGCGTCAGCTGGCAGTTGGCGGAAAAACTAAAAGCCCCGATAGATAGTATACCTGTTCCAGTTCTGGTACAGAGTGAGGATGCAAAGGAAGTTATGCTGAAGGAGGAAATGATCCGGAATGCTTTGGATAAGGCGAAAACGGTTAATTTTGCATTTGTTGGATTAGGAGAAATTTCTGAAAAATCAAGTTTGTCTCGAAGCGGATATATTACTGAAGAATTTATAAGGGAGATTGAAAACAAAGGCGCAGTCGGTGAAATCCTCATGAGGTACTACAACGCTGAAGGTGAATACATTCATACTTCGTTCGAGTCAAGAACAATATCCCTGGAATGGAATTCAATACGAGATCTTCCCCTGATAATCGGAATGGCATATGGCGAAAATAAGATACCCGCCATAACCGGAGCCATCAGAGGGGGTTTAATCCATGGTCTTATAACGGACAGAAAAACCGCCGAGGCCTTACTTTCCGATGATAACGTCCCCGGAAAAGGTCACGGCAGAAACCCGCTTGTAGAGGCGGGAAATTAACAACCTACAAATCAGGAGGTTTGTATGAAAAAAAATCTGTTGTTTCTCGTGATGATTTCACTCATCACAGTCATGGCTTTTGCCGGAGGGAAGCAGGAACCGGCTACGGTACCCGATACGCTTGAAGGGGTACCGGAGACGATTTCTAATAATCCCGACGGTGTAAAGATCGCGGTAATCAGAAACCTCGGTTCCGACGACCACACGAATCAGTTTCTCGCCGGAGCAAAAGAGGAAGGGGAAGCACTGGGGTTCAAGGTAGACACGTTCATTTCCAACGGTGAAGACGCGAAGTTCCAGGACTATGTCAACCTGGCCCTCAATAAGGATTATGACGGTATTGTTCTTTCTCATGGAAGGGATCCCTATGCGACTGACCTTGTAAAAGAAATTGTTGAAAAGGGTATCGCTGTTTCCTGCTTCGATACGGCCCTTGGGGAATCGATACCCGGCGTTACAGTTACTTCGCAGAAAGATGAGTCTCTCGCCGATATGTCCCTTGGGAACCTTGTTGATGATTTCGGTGGTAAAGCTAATATCCTGAAACTCTGGGTGGCGGGATTCCCTCCAATGGAAAGACGGCAGGTTATCTATAAAAAAGTTCTGACCGATAATCCGAATGTAAATGAGCTCGAGCTAATAGGGGCTGTATCCGCGGATGTTCCCGGGGATACCGCAAACCAGGTCGGTGCCGCTCTTGCTAAATATCCAAAGGGTGAAATCGACGCAATCTGGGGGTCCTGGGACGCCTTTGCACAGGGTGCGTATAAAGCGCTGGTCGAAAACAATCGCACCGAGATTAAACTGTACAGCATCGATGTTTCGAACCAGGATCTTCAACTCATGCAGGAAGCGGGAAGTTCCTGGGTATCTACTGCAGCTGTTGACCCGAAACTGATCGGCCGGCTCAACATGCGTCTCGTAGCCAGGAAAATTGCGGGAGAATCCACACCGGAGGCATTTGAATTCGATGCCGCGCTTATTAAACAGGCGGATTTGAAAAAAAGCAGCAGTACGGTAAATATGTCAAACCTGGCAGATATAATCCCGGGATGGGGTGAATCCGACGAATTTAATGAACCATGGATGGACGTACTTCGGGACCATTACGGGAACTGATACCAGGGATTTAAGAAGTGGATTTACCGCGCCAGGATGGGAACAATGAAATCCGTTAAACTGGAAATGAGGAATATTTCTATCGAGTTTCCCGGTGTTAAGGCATTACAGGATGTCACCTTTGCAACGAACGCCGGGATTTCTCACGCACTTGTAGGTGCAAATGGCGCAGGTAAATCCACATTGATGAAGGTGCTGTCCGGCGCCTATAACCATTATACAGGCAGCATCTTCATTGATGGCAGAGAAGTTGAAATCCGTTATCCCCGGGATGCCAAAGATCTGGGAATCGAAATTGTATACCAGGAAGTGGATACAGCCCTTATTTCGAATTTGACTGTAGCTGAGAACATAATGCTTGATGCTATGGTAAACGATATGGGGAGACGACAGTTTGTCAGATGGAAACAGATTCACAGTGAAGCCCGGCGGATTCTCGATCTTCTGAATGTCCGGATCGATACAAGAAAGCTGGTAAGCCAGTTAACGATGGCCCAGAAACAGATGATCCTCATTGCGAGGGCTATCTACAAAGAGCCCCGGTTTCTTATCCTCGATGAACCCACCGCCTCCTTAAGTTATTCCGAAACAGAGGAGCTTTTTCGTGTCGTCCGGGACCTCATGAAAAGAGGCATTGGCGTCATATTTATTTCCCACAGGCTTTCGGAACTGAAGGAGATCTGCAATGAAATTACTGTGCTCCGGGACGGCGAATATGTGGGGCACGAAGCAATGGACGAAATCAGCATAAATGAGATTATCGAAATGATGCTGGGGCGACGTTTTATCGAAAGCTATCCAAAATATAAAGTGCCTATCGGTGAGATAGTTTTTGAAGTTGAACAATTAAGCGATGGCAGAAATGTAAGGGACGTTAATCTGTATGTGAGGTCCGGTGAAATTGTAGGGATCGCGGGACTGGTTGGTGCGGGAAAATCCGAACTGTGCAAGACGATCTTTGGGGCTTCTTCAGCGGAATACAGGAAGGCCTCTTTCCACGGCAAAACTTTTAACATCAACAACCCCTTTACCTCTGTTGCGCAGGGTCTCGCACTGGTCCCGGAGGAACGCAGAAAAGAGGGCGTCCTCGTTCAGGAAAGTGTTGCTGTAAATCTTACCGCTGCGGCTCTTTCCAATTTCTGTGGTGTGATGAGATTCATCAATTTCAGTAAAGAGCGGAGCACTGTTCAGGATATGATACGCAGCCTGGGGATTAAAACCCCCACGGAATACCAGAAAGTACGGTATCTCTCAGGAGGGAATCAGCAGAAAGTCGCTGTCGGGAAATGGCTTATTACGAAATCGGATATGTACATTTTAGACGAACCAACAAAGGGGATAGATGTGGGGGCTAAAACAGACATCTTCAACCTTATAGGGAACCTGGCAAAGAAGGGCAAAGCAATAATTTATGCTTCCTGCGAGCTTGCTGAAGTTCTGGGTATCACCGACCGTGTGTACGTGATGTATAACGGAAGAATTGTTAAAGAACTGGAGACGAAGAATACAAACGAGGAGGAGCTCCTGTTCTACTCGACGGGGAGTCAATAAAAATGAATACGCAAGTGAATAATAGTATCAGTCAGAAGAAGTTCGCTTTTTTTGAACTTTTCTACAAGTGGGGAACCCTGATAACGATAGTACTTCTTGTCTTGTTTTTCGGAATAGTTCGGAGGTCCTTTCTATCGCCCGGGAACATTATCAATATTTTCAGATCCATATCCATCGTTACGGTTATCGCTATCGGTGTTACTGTTTCTCTTGCCGTGGGAGGGCTTGATCTCTCTGTTGGTTCGGTCGTGTCTCTTTCTGATGCGGTTGTCCTTTCATTATTCATCTGGTATGGAAGCAGTACGGTCCTTGCTTTGCCTGCAGCCATACTGGCGTGCCTTATCATCGGCGCTTTTAATTCCTTCCTGATTATTAAAGTGCGGATTCCAGATATCATCGCAACACTGTCAAGTTTATTTATATTCCAGGGAGTGGCGATGACCTACACATTCGGAGGTTCCATAACGGAAAACATGACTATGCGGGATGGCTCGACAGCTACCGGTCATCTCACAGCGGCTTTCTCATCAATAGGCCAGGTACCTGCCATTATCATCATCATGGTTGTTGTTGTTGGGATAGTTCACGTTTTTCTGACCTATACAAAGCACGGCAGGTATATCTATGTTATCGGAGGGAACATGGAAGCAGCCCGCCTGTCCGGTATTCCTGTCAACCGATACCGTACGGCAGCGTACCTCATTTCTTCTTTGTTTGCGGCCCTGGGGGGTATCATGCTTGCCTCAAGAATAGGCTCTTCCCAGGTAAACGCCGGTTCAGCTTACCTCATGGATGCTGTTGCCGCTACCTATATCGGATTCTCTGTCGGGGGCGCGGGAAAACCCAACGCTTTGGGGACATTTATCGGCGCCATTCTCATAGGAATACTGCAGAACGGTCTTGTCATGGTATCCGTTCCTTATTTTGCTATGGACATTGTAAAAGGCGCTGTACTTGCACTGGCCCTGGCAATGACCTATTTCAGAAAACAGGACGGAGGCATGTAATGACAGATTTCAGCAGTTATTTTCTGATGAACGCTGAAGACGCCGCGGAGTATTCAAAAATCCAGCTTAATTACTTCAGCCCTGATGCTGATCTCGAGCAAACGGAGATTGGGGACGGGAACCTCAATTATATCTTCCGAATCAGGGATAGAAAAACCGGAAAATCTGTTGTTATTAAGCAGGCAGGTCATACTGCCCGCATATCTGACGAATTCAAAGTTTCTCCAGACCGTAACCGGATAGAATATGAAAAGCTGAAAATGGAAAATGAACTCGTTCCCGGACTGGTTCCGCTGGTGTATCATTATAATGAGGTGATGAACTGTCTTGCGATGGAAGACCTTTCAGACCATGTCATCATGCGTAATGAACTGTGCGAGCATAAAATATTTCCACGGTTTGCGGACCATATATCCACGTACATGGCGAATACTCTCCTGCTGATATCAGATGCTGTAATTGACCATAAAAAAAAGAAGGAGATTGTAAACAGATTTATTAACCCTGATTTATGCGAAATAACCGAGGATCTGGTTTATACCGAACCATTTAACGATATAAACAAGAGAAATAATGTCTTTCCGCCTAATTCTGATTTTATTTCCCGGGAAATCTATTCCGATAAAAAACTGCTCTTGGAAACAGCGAAAATGAAATTCGACTTCATGTGCAATGCCCAAAGCCTTATACATGGCGACCTGCATACAGGATCGATTTTCGTTACCCGGGACTCTACAAAAATAATCGATCCGGAATTCGCATTCTTTGGTCCCGCCGGCTATGATATCGGGAATATCATCGCCAACCTGATATTCGCCTGGGCCAATGCAGAGACTACAATGGAGGATGAAACCGCCCGGAAAGAATACACCCGCTGGCTGGAAGAAACAATTATAGATGTTCTCAATATGTTTGTGAGTAAATGGAAAGAATTGTGGAAAGAGCGGGTATCGGAAGTATCAGCGACTTACGAAGGTTTCGATACATGGTACCTGGGGAGAATCCTCCGTGATACAGCCGGTGTAACAGGACTGGAACTCTGCAGACGTATTATCGGGATTGCTCAGGTAAAAGATATTACCTCAATTGCATCTACGGAGAAGAGGCTCAGGGCGGAGCGTCTGTGTTTAAGAACGGCAAAAAGGTGTATCTTCGAACGTGATACGATAACAACTCCTGAGCAGTATCTGAACATAGTAAGGTGGGCCGCGGAGAAATAGGAATGAATGGAATCAATACTATCCGTGCTGTTTTTTTGAATAGTCAGCGAGATGCTCTGATAATTCTCGATCAGACACTTCTGCCGAATGAAGTAAAATATCTGTCCTTATCAACCCCGGAAGAAATATTTCAGGCGATCTGTGAACTCAAAGTCCGAGGAGCCCCTGCTATCGGAATTGCCGCAGCGTACGGCCTCTGTGTTGTTCTCCGCAATTTTCCGGGGGATAGTTTCGAGGAGTTTTACAATGAATTTATTCGGATAAAATCATTATTTGCCTCGTCCCGCCCTACGGCTGTCAATCTTTTTTGGGCATTGGAACGCCTCGATGCCAGGGTTCTCCGGGACCGATGGAAGCCCTTAGCGAATATAAAGGAAGCTTTGTATGAGGAGGCCGCGGCAATCGCCTCGGAGGATGAAGAGGTCTGCAGACAAATAGGGGAACACGCCCTGACCCTGTTACGGGACGGATGGGGAATCCTTACGCACTGTAATGCCGGAACCATCGCGACAACTCGCTATGGGACAGCGCTGGCGCCGATTCACATCGGTACACAGAAGGGATACAGGTTTACGGTGTACGCGGACGAAAGCCGTCCTCTTCTGCAGGGAGCACGGCTCACCACCTGGGAACTTACGGCCGCTGGTATAGACGTTGTCCTGATCTGCGACAATATGGCCTCCATAGTCATGAAACAGGGAAAGGTTCAGGCAGCTATTGTAGGGTGTGACAGGGTAGCGGCGAACGGTGACGCGGCGAATAAAATCGGAACCTCAGGTGTCGCGATCCTGGCCAGGCATTACGAAATTCCTTTTTACGTTGCCGCACCCATCTCAACAATCGATATGAACTGCGCAACCGGTGACGATATTATAATAGAGGAACGTCCATCTGAAGAAATAACAGAGAAATGGTATAAAAAACGGATGGCTCCGGAGGGGATCCGGGTTTACAATCCGGCTTTCGATGTTACAGATCATGAATTGATAAGTGCGATTGTAACGGAAAAAGGAATTATCTATCCCCCGTATAATGAGCAGCTTCCTTTGGTTGCGGGGCGGAACTGAATCCGCCGATTCAATTCATGGATCCTCTCCGTCGGGGGTAATTCGGCGCTCCCTTTAGCAACCATGAGGTAATGAAGAAAAACCCCTCAATTATTAAGGTGAGGGGCACTTGTAGAGGAGAGAGAAAAAAGTGTTTCTGAGTTTACTTTGACTTCTATGGGGCTGACTCACACTGACGATTCTCTGGGGAACACTCCTGGAATGACTTGAATGATGTTCTTTCTGTTGCCCATAAATCTTCCTGATGACTGAGAGCTTATAAACCCGTGATGTAGTTTTACATCTGAACCGAGTTCAAGTGCTGTTCCGAAACGACATTTCGAACCTGTCTTTCCGTTACCAGGAGGAAGTGGTCCAAGGCTTCCCTTCGTATCGATCTGATCACACTTTCCATGTAGGCATTCATATTCGGTGCAGCGATAGAGGTCCTTACAGCTGGTTCAGATCAACGATTCGAGATAGCGCCAAGTCGAAGATGTATGTCTGAATTGATGAGTAACGTTTGAAAACTCAGTCTCAATCGAATCAAAGAGGGGAGATTCCACCTTAAATCGAACCAGGAGCAGTTCGGAATATCAGGCTCGGCATATAAAGCCTCAGAAAAATACCTCCTGCCAGGACATGATCCGGAAAATCGGTATATCCTGGAGGATATCCCTCTGGTGTTCCTGGGACAATCGGGAATTCATTTTCAGATATCCATGTTCGAGAAATCCGAGGCAGCATCCACTACACGGTTCAGATGACGCTCGGCATCATACTCATTTCTACCGGTAATACTGACCTTGCTGACAGAATACTTGGCACCACCCCCTTTCAGTATGAGGATGCCTTCCAGATGGGGAGTACCTGAACTGTCATTTTCCGGTGAATCGGCGATAAAGACGGCCCGGATATCTTCATTTACGGCCGTCAAGCGATACAGAGGGCGACCGGATCGGGGAATCTCAACATAGTCCAGTTTCTCCATGGTCAACTCCAGAACCTCTCCGGAAGAGAGGCTGATCGAGAGTTCGCCTCCGGGCAAATAAACGAATCGGGATTCCCAGCCGAGACTCTCAAGGTGGAATCGAATGGATCCTGAACTGTCGTTTCCCGGTTCACCGACAATACCGGTCTGACCGTTGAAGTGAGCGAAATACCCGCCGCCGATATGGATGAACTTTTCGTTTTCCGGAACGTACGATGCCGAAAGGGCCAGTGACTCCCATGGAGATGATTCGGGACATTTGTGAACCGGACCCGAAACTACTGTGAGGACCGCCGAAAGGATGATTGCCGCTGCGATTTTCATTCCCGCCTCCTGCTTGTGAGGCAAGATTAGGAGTGCGGCATTACACAGCTGTGACGGGTATCGTTACAGAAAACGTTACATGACCGTGAAGTAAAAAAAATATCTTTTTTCTCAGTGTGAATTCGTATAAGAAAGAATAAAATTAGCTATAATTGTCACTGGAAGTTACACATGGTCAGGTTCGACTGGCTTGGATCGCCCCAGGTCCTGAAAGATGGACTATGCATTCACATCGAAAGACGAAAGGCCCTGGGAATACTCGTATATCTCTCCGTCAGGAGCTTGCCGGCCGCCCGGGAGGAGCTCAAGGCATTGTTCTGGCCTGAGGCCGATACTTCGGGTGCGAGCCGGTCGCTGAGAACCGCTTTGTCCGAAATCCGGAAGAAACTCCCCGGCATCCTCATGAACACCGGGAACGATACCCTAAGCTTGGATCAGGATTTACTGGAATGTGATATCGGAATCCTTTATCGATATGTCGATCACGCCAAATCCCTGGAGGAACCCGAAGCGTCCGCCCGGGAATACTCCCGGGCCGCTTCACTATGGAGGGGTTCCTTCCTTCAAGGATTTAATATCCGGGCTTCGTATCGCTTCGACGACTGGATGCAGCTCCTGTCCGAATCCCTTCGGAATGATCTCATCGATATTCTTGAACCCCTGACAGAGCTATACATGTCTTCCGGCCGTTTCGGAGCAGCTCGGTCTACTCTCTATACCTGGCTGGACATAGACCCTCTGGATGAAACGGCTCAAAGACTGGTAATGAAAACCTGCCTCGCTTCTGGAGACAGGGCGGAAGCATTACGGCAATTCAATCGATTTCGCAAAAAACTGGACGAGGAATTGGGTCTTTCCCCATCTCCCGAATCAATCAAACTTGCGGAAGAAATCAGAAAGCCCGGGATCGAGACGATTCCTATGCCCCCAATATATTTCAAGAAGACCTTCCGACTTGCCGGTCGATCCGCCGGTCCCCAGTCTGGGGAAAGTGATGGCCGGCGATCCGATCTTATCTTGAGCCAAGCATTAAAAGAGAGTTTCTCCCGTCGCCGGGAAGTCGTGTATATCGACCCTGTGGATATCGACGGGAATCGGGATAATGATATAGACCTGACCCGGTTGGGACATCGTCTGGGTACCCGATATGTTCTGGACTGCTCGTTTCGTAACTCCTCACAGAATCGGCAATCTCTTAATATGAACCTCACGGATGCCATTGATGGAGGGGTTCTCTGGGACAAGAATTCACCCATCGCGACCCCGGATCTTCCCGCATTGGCAGGTGAGATAACAGAAGAGATTATCCGACGATTGGCGGGAACAACAGCCGATCCCCTGCCATCGGTGAGAGAATCGCCCGACAGTCGGGCCTGGCACCTCCAGGGTGTGCATTATCGGCGATATGGAAAGCTTGAGGACCTTATTAAATCTATTGATTGTTTCAATAAAGCCAGCTTAGCGGATCCGGCCAATTTGCGTGCAACATCCGAGAAAGCTTTGAGCTATGCCTGTGCCGGCGCTTTCGGTACCTGGGTGATGCCCCCGGATGAAGCTTACGGTCTGGCCCGTGATTTATCCCGAGAAGTACTTGAAGAATCCCCCGGTGATTCCATCGCCCTGCTCACACAAGCGACTGTGGAATCGGAATATGACCGGAATCCTCTCCTGGGGCTCCGGGATACCCGTCTGGCCCTGGTGGCTGATCACGACAATCCTGAAATACTGATACAACTCGCCCAAACTCTCCAGGGACTTTGGCGCAGGGAGGAGGCTCTTGAAGCCGCACGATCGGCCTATCTCCGAGATCCCGCCGACTATTGTGCTATGCTAACCTTGCATAGCGCACTCCGGGCAACGAGACGGTTCCGGGAATGCCTGGAGATTGATAACCGGTTCGAAACACTCTACCCGGGTCACGTGCACGGTCCGGTTATCAGGAGCATGACCTATTCATTCATGGGGGATAATGAAAAGGCCTGTGTCATCATGGCTCCCCTCCTACCCGAGGATCCTGATGTACACTTGACGCCTTTCATCGGTAACCTGGGCTACTTCCTCGGCCGCGCCGGGAAGATTCCCGAGGCCGATTCATTCCTGAGTCGAATGGAGAAACAGTACAGGATTGGAGCACTCTCCTCTTACCCGATAGCCTTCACTCTACTGGGTCTCCATCGAATACCGGAATGCCTGGATTGGTTGGAGATTGCCGAAAAAGGGAATGATATATCTCTAAGTATAATCAACTTCAATCCCGAGTGGGAGGAGCTGCTCCCTCATCCACGTTTCCGCGTCCTATGCAGGAAAATGGGTGTGGTGGATCTACCGGAAGTATATGAAGGAGCGGATTAAGTAAAAAGAAAGTCCGGAATATTATTTTCTTAGATTATCGGGCTTTATGCTGGGCAATGGCAGACTCGAACTGCCGACATCTGACGTGTGAAGGTGAATCCTTGTAATCGAACCGCCTTTCAGTAAAGGGCGGGTCTTTGGATTGTAATCCCCCCGAAAAATGGTCGTCATTATTAGTAAAGATTCCATATTTTCTACAGCGTTCGTTCCCGGCCGGTAACCATGAATAGGTTACTCTCTATTCAGGCACACTGCCCTCGGTCAACTTAGATCGGCCCATATACCCTACAAATCCAGACCGTAGAAAATCGAAAAGAGAATTGTGAGGATGACAAGGACGTAAAACCACTTTCCAGAGAATTTCGGAGTTTGAACAGGTGCTAAATTGAACACCGCCAGAATCATCAATACAGCATAGAGAATACCTGAAAAGACCGAACGGTCGAAGAACCGTTCACTTAAAAAGAAGACTGCAAGGACAACAATATTGTTATCCAATGCCAGCCCTTGGTACGTGTGGCTATCGACAAGTCCGAACACATTGAAGTAGCTCAGGCGAATGGCGGCAACAGCGACAAGAAGGAATGCTCCAGGCAGGAACCAGACGCCGAAACCACCGTATGCAAGAAGAAACACACCTGGAACAACTCCGAAACTGACTATATCAATCAGCGAATCAAGATTCGCGCCCAGGGCTTTTTGGTCGTCAGAGCGGTGTTTCATTCTCCGGGCCACGATACCGTCGGCCCAATCGAAGACTACGGCCCATAGGGTTGCTACGATAGCCAGAGAGAATGCGCCGAGGATCGCAGCATATATAGCGGTAACTGCGCATAAAAGGCCCACAAGGGAAACGATATTCGGGGGATCCAGCACAAGGGCTATCATGTTCTTTTTGTTCATTTCGTGCCCTTTCCCGGCTGATTCAGCACCTCGGACAGAGCACGGAACAACTCGCGATTTTCCGGTTCGGTACGACAGGCGATCCGGAGATAACGATCGGCATCGGGTTGGGTTTTTCCCACACAGTCTTTGACAAGAATGTTGTGATCTATGAATAGTCTCCGGGCTATATCGGGGCCATTGGCCGCATCTTCCGGTAATCGACAGAAAATAAAATTGGCGTCCGGCTTGTGAAGGGTCATCCCGGGGATTGTCCCCAACATCTTGTACATACTATCCCGGTCAGCACGGACTCTCGAACAGCTCTCCTGGAATTCCTGGTAATACTCAGGCAGTATGCGTAAGAACTCTTCTGCGAAACCGTTCAGATTCCAGATGTGGACACCTTTACGTACGGCTTCGGCAAAATCATCATTCGCTGTAACCATATACCCGATCCTGAGCCCGCAAATCCCGTAAGCTTTGCTCATGCTTTTAAAGATGGCCACATTAACATGGTCATCGAGTGCACCTTCCAGAGACCATTCATCGAGTTCTTCGGTGAAATCGAGAAAGGATTCATCGATAATCAGGATACACCCTCGAGATTCCAGTTTTCGTGCGAGACGTTGCAGGTCGGCCCTGGGCACGGCTATGGAAGTCGGATTGTTCGGAGTTACCACAACCGCGACATCGGCCCCCACCCGGACTGCTTCTGCTGCGAACTTGTCTACATCCAGGTGAAAGGAAGGAAAATCCAGAGGGAACTCGACAACGCTGTCAACGGGTGCGGCATTTACATATTCGTTGAACGACGGTACCGGGATTATAAGCTTCCGGGCCACTTGCCCTGAAACAATCTTAATCAGTTCGGCTGCACCATTTCCCACTACGATACGCTTTGCGTTCTGGTTGATTATGGTTCCAACAAGCTCAGCCAGGGCATGCTGAGCCACAGGATAGTTCAAAACAAGATCGTGGATACTATCTTTCAGTCGGGAGAACAGAGCTTCAGGCGGGAAATATAGATTGTAGAGGTAGGCATGATCGATAAAGCCGTGCCGATAATAGCCACCATGCTGTGAAGATACAAACTTGTATTTAACCGCTCTGCTGGAATTTGATTCATGTTCCATATCTGAGGTTTCTTATCGTGTCTCCGGTGAACCCCTCATTTAGGAATCTGTGCTGAGGCAACGGAATTTCAGGCTTGTCGGCTACATCAGGTTGTATCGACGGGAAGAGTTTCTCCGCTTCCCTGAGATCCGCAATCGTGTCGATTTCGTACCATGGCTTATCTTTGAAGGAAACCTTCTGGAAAGACAGGGATCCTTCGTCAACCAGATCGGAAAAAACCGTTTCGTAATAATCATTCACCTTCCCGGCAGAAATCACGGCGTCCAATCGCTGTGAGACAGCATCCCAGGAAGCCCTGGAAAGACTATAGATATTCACAGTCTTATAGGTTGCTTCGTTAGGGAATTTCGCATTTCCGTTGGTGAAAGCGTTAACGCTTCCGGTATCCGTCAACGTGACGCCGGTACCATTCATCCAGGATCCGAAATTATCCAGGGCGATTCTATCCGGGTATAGCATTCCTTCCAGAAGGGATTCATCGAAAACGAGATCGCTCTCGAAAAGTACGAAGGGCTCACTGAGGTATTTCCGCGCCATCCAAAGCGAATAAATATTATTTGTGGTTTTATACTTTGGGCTGTGTACATATTCGATTTTCAGTTTACCTCGGGAATGACCGAGTTCCTCCCGAATCCGATTTTCCAGGTGTCCCGTAACAACCACCAATCGTTTAAATCCGTGCTTTCGAAGGTTCGAGATCAGGCGCTCCAGAATGGAAGTTCCGTTTACCATAGTCAGGCATTTCGGTTCGTCTTGCGTCAGGGGAAATAACCGGCTCCCTGTTCCGGCAGCCAATAAAAGTGCCGTAGTCACTTTCTTTTCGTCATGTGTGTGTCGTTTCAAATTGGATTCCTTGTTCACGTTATCGCAGTGAAAAATATAACCGCCGTAGAAATACGACTATGAACGACCGCAGGAGAAGAATCGGTATGGATCAGCGTCCGCAAAAAGAAAGCTATATTATGGGTAGTATGTCGGTGGCGAGAATCCGTTAAAATCGTTCACGTTTGAAATCGTAAAGGCACGCAAAGAGCTGGACTCCTTCATGAAAAACGCCTGCGAACGAATTAAACAGACCCTGACAGGAACATCAGGTAGCGGTGATTCGTCCTACTCCAAACGAATCCGCCCATGGGGTAGTCGGTATCGTCGACGTATTACTTGCAACGTCCAGAAACCGATTCTAAAGAGACAAGTATTCAACACCCGAATTTTCTCCGATGGAGCTTAATCGATGAATTATCGACTACGACTTTCCAACCGGAAACAAAAATCCAGGATTTGATTATAATTGCAGGATAGTGAATGTGTTACGAAGTCAAACAATTACATCAGACACAGAAGCGTTTGCACGCTTAAGAGTTTAGGTGCTTCATACCTACCCCTAGAATATCAGAAATGTCATTAAGTGTCCACGTCGCCCTTTGCGTAGTGACACTTCCCCTGGAATCAACCACTGGCTCTTCAGTATTCTGTGTTCGAGTTCAACACATTTCGGACCAACCCCCCTTTTCTTTTAGCTACACCATAAATTGGACATAGCCTGGGAGAATTCAACCATGGCAACAAAAGGTATCAAAGAGGTTTATTTATTAATGTGAGTGCTAACTACAACAGATTTCTTCTACCTCATCCGTTCCCTTTCGAATATTGAGGTTATGAAGAACTGAGATCACCTATGGCAAAATAGTTTTGCTTACAGAATTGCTGACAGTACTGCAAACAGAACGATATGAAAAAGAAAGCCTGTCAGCATAATTACTTACACCGCCAGGCTTTATTGCTGGGCGATGGCAGACTCGCCCTCCAGTCACCGACATCGTGTCGGCCGCGGGATCGTTACTCGCCGCCTTCGGCGCCTGCGGTACGACCCGTATCCGGGTCGCTGGTAGAGCCTTCCGCAGCCCTCCTGGCTGCTCCTCCTCCCTACCGGTCGGCGGCTCAACCCTTCGAGTCTGCCATCACCCACTGAGATATCGATTCCGGAGATAAAAAAACAAAGGAGCAACCGGTTAGGCTGCTCCTTTTGACAGTGGGCGATGGCAGACTCGAACTGCCGACTTCTGCCGTGTGAAGGTGAATCCTTTGTTGTTATTACTTCTTCTCTCTTCATCCCTGTTGGTATTAAGTATATTTCGTGAAAAGAGATAGTTCAATATTGCTTACTCGGGCTTATCACCTCTTGATACTTATTAATATTGTGTTTTGCTTACAGAATTGCTGACAGTCCTTTCTAAACAGGTGGCCGGAATACGCACACATGAAGGAGAGAGTCTCAACTTGATTCAGGAACCATTTTCAGGGGTAATTACAGACGTGCCCTCAGAAACGATTAAACGAAATGACTCCCATCGAGTATGAGAGTATGCTTTTACAGGATTCAGCTAATGCAGCCAGTGGTCGAATTGCGGGGTGAGATCAGGGACATTCAGACAATTCCCAAGTTTTTGACGTGGGTTCGATTCTGTACTAATAGGCGTTTTCACCCTACTGAGAATCAAAATGAAATCGGGCTTCTCCTTCACCACTAATCATCGTCAAGGATATAAAGGTCATAAGTACCAGGAACATCGCCCAGCTCTTCGATTGCAAGATAGTAAGTTACACCGTCGGTCAAGCTTGGCGTCGAGTCTATTTCATCTCCATTACCCAACGAATCGTTTTTGAAACCAATAACTCCAGGGTTGGAATAGCTAGGATTCGTAAAAAGTGTCCACGACATGTCTGAGCTCAGGTTGGTGAGTGAGACAGTATGGGGGTCGTTATTATTCGCTGAGAAATTGTAATAATGAGTTCCAGAAGCTGTGATAGAGATATTTGAGTATTGAGTATTTAAATTGATCGGGATTGTCGTTATTAAATCTGGATCATTAGTACTGGGACCTTTACAGGAAATAAGAAGAGCCAATAGAAGAACAGAAACTCCAATAATCACTCTTTTCATAGATGAAACCTCCTTTTAAAAGGATAACATATACTTTCTATTAATACAAAATGGGATCTCTGAGATTCCTAAGCTTCAGTTTGCATCGTTGCGGTTATACGCGAATCGCCGTACTGCGAAGTATTAACTTGAACAACGTAACAATGTAGATCTCGTGTCGCAGATTCAATGATATTTGTGAACCGCCCCGGCTTTACCGGAGACATAATTGCTTGATTGTATAAATCCTTGGTATGGCTGCTCAGAAATATTTCTACCCAAACCACGGGAGTCAAATATCCCTTTTTTCGGCATCATTTTCTTGGAAATTGCTGACAGTATTGCAAACAGCACGATATAAAAAGAAAGCCTGGCGGTGTAAATGCTTACACTACAAGGCTTTATGTTGGGCGATGGCAGACTCGAACTGCCGACTTCTGCCGTGTGAAGGCAGCACTCTAGCCGCTGAGTTAATCGCCCGATGCGAAGTGAAATATACACGAGGCGATGCGCTTAAGCAAGTACGGATTGTCACTCCGGAGATCAGTCTTCCATCAGCAGCAGTTTGTGGAGCTTGGGCTCTATAACCAGTTGGCAGTAGCTCTGCCCGCGGTTGGATTTAAAGTAATCCTTGTGGTAGGCCTCGGCGGGCCAGAAGGTTTCCAGGGGGAGAATCTGAGTGACCGGCAGGTTCTTGTGGGTTCCGGCATCGATGAGGTCTTTCAGGGATATCTCGGCGAGTTCTTTCTGGTTCTCGTCGGCGTAAAGGATGATGGATCGGTACTGGGATCCGACATCATTGCCCTGACGGTTGATGGTTGTGGGATCGTGGGCACGCCAGAAGATTTCCAGGATGGCTCCCGATGATATGAAGGTTTTATCGTAGCAGATCTCCACGACTTCGGCATGGCCGGTTTCGCCGGTGCAAACCTGTTTGTAGTCGGGGTTCTCTGCAACGCCTCCGGCATAGCCGGGGCGGGTGGATGTGACTCCTTTGATACGCTTGTAGACGGCTTCGATGCACCAGAAACATCCGCCGCCGATAACGATACGCTCAATATTATCGGTCATTCGGAACTCCTCAAGACTCTGAGTCTAAGACATCGTGGCGAGGCGATGCAAAAACGCCAATAATTAGACGGGCGGCGGCCTTTATGAGCTCTCCCGGATTGGTTCTTTAACCTTCCGGGGAAACGCCAGATAAGGAATTATAACGTCGTTTTTATCCCCCCCGGTGCCGTCGTAGGTGATGGACACAACGGGTATTCCGGTGATTTCCTCGATTTTTTTCCGCATGGCTTCCGTGATGAGACCTGCGCAGCAGAACGAGGGGCTGGTCTGGACGAATAGTGTCAGATCGTCATGCCGGTTCGACAGGTAATGGATTTTCAGAAGATTCTCCATTGACTCGCCATGGTGCTCCAGGGTGACACCATAGGGTGCCAGTATGGCCTCGGGATCGTCGTTGTAGGTTTCTTCAGGACCGGCCAATGGAGCAAAGAGCTTATCATAGGATCGTTCCAGGAATTTCAGGGCCGCCAGGAACACTTTCCAACCGGCGACTTCCCTGTAGCGCTTCTCCTTGAACAGTCGTATGAAGTGGGTATTGGAGATCATTTTGGCATAGCGGGTGTAGGGCATGGTTACCACCTCTCCACCGGCGGATTCGATGAACCGGACGAGATTCTGGTTCATCACGTCATTGTCACGAACGTAGACGTCGCCGAATATGGCCACCTTGGGGCGAGGGGTACGGGTGACGGGGATGGCTTCGAACCTGGTGACGATATCCTTCGCAGCGTCCATTTTCTCGCCCCGTCCCATGAACACCTTTGAAAGGCGATCCCGGGCCATGGCCAGTACCCGGTCGGTCTCACCGGAATTATCCTCGTAAGGGCGGATGCGGCAGGCGATACGCTTGATGAGGCCGCCGAACATGTACGCGTAGTAGGTGTTCACCAGAGACAGAGGTGTGGTGGCGCTGAGTCCGATGTCATCAATATGAATCTTTATGTGCTCCAGGCCCCCGCCTTCCTGTTTGAGCAGATGCATGATGTGTCTGGGGTAAAGGGGAATGTTGCATGACCAGTTGCTCTTCAGCATCCACAGAACGGTCTTGCGAGGGTTTAGCCGGTGTTTTCGGACGTAATGTGCCACTTCCCGGGCGATAACGCTCAATGGCAGACACTGACCTTCGGAATTCCGGCTTCCCTGCCTCACCAGCTCGTCGGTTTCTTCCAGCAGCCGGGCGTCGATGCCTTCCCGGCGCAGGTTGGAGGTGACCAGGGTCATCACATCGGCATCCCAGTTGGGAATGAGCAGCACCTTGCCCCGGATATCCACCGTTCCGCCCTGTTCGAATGACGTTGGCATATAGTTGACATCTCGTGGAGTCTCCCCGGCCTGATAGCGGAAATGGTTTCGGAAAGAGCGGACCGCCGCTTCCACCCGGGTGCCGTATCCGACGCTTGAACCGTGGCCGTCCAGTTCGAGGATGAGATAGGGTTTGCCCTTCTTCTCCCAGAGTTCCCGGACGTAGGGGACAACGAATGAGTCGGGGGAGCACATAAAGCTGGTTACCAGGACCGGATAAGTCCCTTTCATGTCGGCGATACGCTCGGCGTATTTCATAATTCCTGCAGCATACCCCCAGGGCAGATCGTCGCCGCCGTCGGCGTTCAGCATGTCCATGTCGAACACCCGGGCTCCTGTTTCGGTAAAGAGACGGGGAATGTCCTTGTTCATACCTGCATCGGCGACGACATAGGGCCGGCCCAGAAGCACGACGTTGATATCGTTTTCCCGAGCCCGGTCGGCGTAAAATCTTCGTAAATCATCACGCTTCCCGTCGAACCAGTCCCGGGCTTCGTTCCAGGCGATTTCGAGTTTTCTGAAATCAGGGGCAGGGCCGGGCAGGCTGCAAAGAACCTCATGAACGGCCGACTTTCCCCGAAAATCCTTGTACGCCGTTTTCACCAGGGGGGTGAGGATTCGGCCTTCGGGGGCCAGCTGACGAACCAGGGAAGGGGCGAACTGGCTGTAATAGCAATAGCTGTGGGTGTCCCCTTTGGGACCTTTTTCATTCAGGTAAAAGGGGACGAAAACGTAATCCGCCTGCTCCGCCAGCCGGGCCACCCGGCCATGAAGGGCGGTCATCGGGGCGCAGAACTCGGCACCGGTAAGGGCCCTGCCGCTCTCGATGGGATCGACGCTGCGGTCGATGATGGTGGGGATACCCAGCAAAGAGAAGAACATTTCCCAGAAGGGAAGTTCGCCGGTCATGTAGAGGGCGGCCGGAAGTCCCAAAGTATAGGAGCCGGCGGTCGCGCCTGCGGCGTTGTGATCGGCGTTGTGAACCTTGAAGATATTGGCCCGTTCGTCCAGGGGCTCGGATCCTTCACCGGCCAGCGCCACATACTTATCGGTATCATAGTCCCGCCCGCAGAGGAAACCGTAGGCGATGGTATCCCCGTCTACTTCAGCCAGGGTGAGCTTACAGGCATTCCTGCAGAGACTGCAAATTTCGGTTCGCACCGGAATATCCTGCTTCCAAAGGCCGGTACCCCTGAACTTACCGGGTAACGGCTCCTCATCGATCAGCTGCAGGGCGGCTCCCAGTGCGCCGGTATGGCTGCAGTACCGGGATAAGAGAATGGGCTTGTCCAGAGCCTGCTCGAATGCGGCCACCAGGGTTCTGATCCGGGCGGTGGCACCCTGGAAGAAAATCTTTTTCCCGATACGGCTCCTCACCGCCACTTTATTAAGGTAATTCTCCCGGACGCTGTGCAGTGCTGAAGCCAGGACTTCGTTTACCTCATAACCTTCACTCATCAGATGGTTCAGGTCGCGCTGCATGAAGACGGTGCATCGATCGCTGGTGAGAGGTGCTGAGATGTTTTCGGTCCGACCGGCATAGTCGATGATGACGCAGCCCATAAGGGCGGCCTGCTCTTCCAGGAAGCTTCCGGTGCCGGCGGCGCAGACGTTGTTCATCACCGATCCGGTGACCCGGCCTTCCGAGAGGGTAGTGAACTTGGCATCCTGACCCCCGATTTCGATGATGGTGTCCACTTCCGGATCCAGATGGACGGCCGCCCGGGCGTGGGCGGTGATTTCGTCCAGGATGAGGTCGGCGCCGAGGATTTCTCCCACCAGCTTTCGTCCCGATCCCGTGCTTGCGCAGGACTCAACCTCGATTCCGGAACCATGTTTTTCCAACGCCTCTTCCAGGGCCATCAGGACGCCTTTCATGGCTTCCACCGGTCGTCCGGCGGTTCGAGTATAGAGCCCCAATAGAACCTTGCCGCCTTCGCTTACCAGGACCGCTTTGGTACTGGTTGATCCGATATCGATGCCCATGGTTGCCCGACCCGAGGCCGGGAGTTTTTCGAAAATTTCCACTTCCACCGGATAGCGGCCCTTGCGTCCTTCCACCGGGACTTCCCAGGAGTCGAAGCAGGAAAAATCCGGATACGGTGATTTCTTCAGGGTCAGGGGCGGATATCTGAAGCCTGTTTCGAGATTGACCTCCGCGTGCGCCGCGATAATGTCCGCGGCATCCCTTCGAATCGGGGTGTCTCCGTCGAGGGCGGCGTCCCGGTCCAGGAAATCCCATACGGCGCCCATGGCCCCGTAGAGCGGTGCCGATTCATCCACCATCGGTTTTGTGCCGGTGAGATCGCCGATGTGCCTCACCACCGCCGTGTTCAGGGACACGCCGCCGCAGAGTACCAGGGGTTCGGTCGGCGGACTGCCGTCGAGAAGTACGTCCAGGAGATTTCCCGCCAGACCCCGGGAGAGGCCGTCGGCGATGGCCTCCAGGGAGAACCCTTCCTGCTGGGCATGGGTGAGGTCGGTCTTGGCGAAAACAGCGCAGCGGGTGGCGATTTTCGGCGCTTCGGAATCGTTGGACTCGGCAAGGGCGGCCAGTTCGGCGGCCGAGGCCAGCCCCAGGCGTTCGGCCTGCTGGTCCAGGAAGCTTCCGGTTCCGGCGGCACAGGAGGTGTTGCCCTTGAAACTCCGGTATTCGCCTTCTCCCGACCAGGAGAACAGGCCGAATTTCTCCCCGCCGACGGACAGCAGGGAGCCGATACGGCCGTGGAGGCGCCTCGCGGCGGTCATGACAGCCACATGGTCGTCGGTAATCGAGTCCGGGGATTCCACCAGCGGGGCGGCGGAACGGGTAGCGGTAACAACCTCCCATCCGGTATTGCCGTCATCGGCAGATATCCAGTCGGCGAGAACGGTAATCAGGGTTTCCCGGGGATGTCCGTTATGAAAACGGTACTCCCGGCGAAGGAGCGTACCGTTACTGTCGGTTTCTATAATGGAAACGGTTACTGAGCCGGTGTCAATTCCAAGGATTCGCATCGTGTGTTTTACCATCATCCCTCCTCCTCCGGGGCAATCAGAAGTCGGATAGATGTACGTTAAATTTACTCCATGATCGGAATGGGTTCAATAATTATAGCGAAATATCCGCAAGCCAGGATACCAGGCTGCGCAGCTCGGAGCCATCGGGAAAAGTTTTTCCCCGCTTCGGTTCGACGACCAGTTGAAGCGCCGTAGAGCCTGGAAATACCCGGCGGAAGAATCCGAGATTTGCTGACATGGTTTTATCACCGGCCTTTACCTCTATAAGATGCCGTACTGATCCGTTTTCGCTGACGGCAAAGTCAACTTCCTTGCCGTCTTTGGATCTGAGATAGTTCAGTCCGAGGCTGCGACCCTCGGTATCTTCGCGAAAATGACACTCCTTTAACAGCGCACATGCCGTGAGGTTTTCTATGCGAGCCGCTTCACCATTCCTTACCAGGGCCGTGTCAAAGAAGTAGTATTTAGGCATTTTCAGGATGGAACGAGCCACGTTTCGGTGAATGGGTCTCAAGGGAAAGATAACATAGAGATCTTCCAGTATCTCAAGCCATCTTTTAACTGTTTTTTCATCCTTTTGCAGATCTCGGGCCAGGGAGGCATAGGATACTGGAGACCCGACGCAATTCTTCAGCAAATCGATCAGCACTTCAATTGATTTGATATCCCTGACATTCGTGATATCAAGAAGATCCTGCCGTAGGATTATATCCAGATGACTCCGACGCCACTTGCCATAAAAAATATCTGAAGTCTCAAGGAAAGGTTCAGGGAAACCTCCCCATTTCATGATGCGGCTGAACGCATCTTCGGGCTCGATTTCATTCCTGACTTCTTTGATATCAAAGGGATGCAGTCTGTAACCAAAGAATCTTCCGGCCAGAGAATCCCCGGTTTTACGAGTCGTATTCAGCCGGGCGCTTCCGGTGACAAGTATGCCCGGTGGTATGCCTTCAACGTCGTAGACGCCTTTTACCATAGTTTTCCAATTCGGCATTTTGTGGAGTTCATTGAAGATGACCAGAGGTTTTTGCCGGTCCCAGCTCCGCTCCCTGATGATGTTGCGGTGTTCATCAAAATCATAATTCAAATACTCGGTTTCCGGACTGAGTTGCCTGGAGAGTGTCGTTTTGCCGGATTGCCGGGGACCTGAAAGAATGACGATACGTTTCTTGAGATCGCCTGTTATCGAGGGTTCGAGATTTCTCCTCATATGACTATTATGGCGCTAACTCCGGAAAAGTCAAGACTAATTCGGAATTGACTCCGGAATGATGAATGTGCCAACCTGGCTTTCCCGCGGAATGAGTTCGAAAATACCGTACCAAACTGCTGGCATTCTGGTCCATCCTAAGACCGTTCCAAGAAAAACTTATCACAGCTTTGCGCGCCAGAGGTCATTTTCCATCATTTTTCATATGGTTCTTGACAAATTCTGGAAATAGTTTATCTTATGTATAGTACTATTCAATGAATAGTATTATTGAATGCATAAGCGGCCGGTAATCGGTCGAGGAGGAAAGCATGAACAATCAATTCAAGAAGGGGGTGTTGGAACTCTGCGTCCTGGAACTGGTGCGCCGTAAGGACTTTTACGGCTATGAACTGGTCCAGGAAATTTCCAGGGACATCGACATCTCGGAAGGGGCGCTGTATCCGATACTGCGGCGTCTCTCCAAGGAAGGCATCTTCGAAACCTATCTCGAGGAATCAGACGGGGGCCCCCCCCGTAAGTACTATCGCATTACGGACGATGGTAAAGAAC
>JAUVIY010000028.1 GCA_030592625.1 Spirochaeta sp.
ATTTTGCCCCACAGCGGCAGAATGGCCTGAAATTTTCGATCCCGGCCCATTTTTGCACTTCCACCCGCCGAATCACCCTCAACTATATACACTTCACAATTCGCCGGATCCCTGTCGGAGCAGTCGGCCAGCTTACCCGGTAATCCACCACCTTCAAGAAATCCCTTTCGCCGAGTAAGATCCCTGGCCCGCCTCGCGGCGGCACGTGCTCTGGAAGCGGTTACAGCCTTATCCAGGATATTATCCACAACACGGGGATGTTCTTCGAACCAGGAAGAAAGACTCTCTCCCACTAGTTTGTCGACGATGCCTCTGACTTCGGAGTTACCAAGCTTATTTTTCGTCTGACCTTCGAACTGTGGCTCGGGACCTTTAACCGAAAGAACACAGGTGAGGCCTTCCCGCACATCATCCCCGGAGAGAGAATCATCCATTTTCTTTCCATGCTTGGATTTCTTCATCAGATCGTTAACAGTTCGTGTCAAGGCGGCCCGGAAGCCGGTTAAGTGGGTACCACCTTCCCTGGTGTTGATATTGTTGACGAAACTGAAAAGCGTTTCATTGTAACCGTCGTTATACTGCAGGGCCACTTCAACGGTAACACCTTCACGAACTGCTTCAAACCAGATAGGTTCCTCATGAAGGGGCGTCTTACTTTTATTCAAGTGCTGGACGAAAGATTTAACTCCTCCGTCGAATTTGAATGTTCTATTCTTTTCACGTCCCGGGCGTTCATCAGTCAGGGATATCTCAATACCCTTATTCAAAAAAGCCAATTCCCGAAGCCTTTTGGACAGGACATCGTAACTGAAATCTATTTCATCAAAGATGGAAGAATCGGGGAAAAAGCGGGTATGAGTGCCATTGAGTTCCGTATCACCGTTTAATTCAATAGGCTTTAAAGGAAGACCTCTCTCATACCGCTGAAAATGCTTGCGCCCGTCACGATGAACTTCTACTTCACACCAGTCGGAGAGGGCGTTTACAACAGCGGCTCCGACACCGTGCAGACCGCCCGAAACCTTGTATGTACCTTTATCAAACTTGCCCCCGGCATGCAGCCGGGTCATAACCACTTCCAGAGCACTTACTTTTTCCACCGGATGCTCGGCAACGGGAATCCCCCGGCCGTCATCAGTTACTTTGATTGAGCCTTCAGGCTCGATAAAAACTTCAATTTTTTGACAGAATCCGGCCAGTGCCTCATCTATGGAATTGTCGACAATCTCATAAACCAAGTGGTGCAGCCCATCAGGTCCGGTGGTTCCAATATACATACCGGGGCGCTTTCGAACCGGCTCAAGACCCTCCAACACCTGAATGTGTTGGGCATCATATTTGTGCATGATATGTCCTTATGTTTCCTGAAAAAAGAAGACAAAGAATTATATCATTTTCAGGGGTTGAAAGTCTAGTTGAGGCGTTTTCTCCAGACGTTTTACCCTTGTGACGAGAGGCTTGTGGATATTATGATCAAAACCTCAGTTATATAATTCTATCCTGATTCGGAAGATCTCTCCGATTTTGATATTAATTATTTATATTATATGTATTTAGATATTAAGGAACCGTATGAGCGGCAGTGATTACAACTTATTCTGGACTGAAATAGTCCGCCAACTGATGGAAGAGGGCAATCTCTCGAAACAGGAACATGATATGTGGTTCCGGAACATGGAATTTATCAAGGGAGACGGTGACTTTCTCACCCTCGGTGTTCCCTCGAATTTCTACAGGGATCAGGTTAAGCAAAGATACTTGAATTTACTGGAATCCCGGCTGCATGACCTTACCGGATCATCGATGACGATCAATTTCGAGATCAGAAAAAATAACCGTCAGGCCCAGGAAAAGCCCATAACAAATCAAGCACAAGTGGAAAGTCCCGAAAGTCGTTTGTCATCATCACCTGAAGAACATACTCAGGCTGCTGATCGGAAACCTCATCGTCAACTTCGCCAGGATTACGATTTCGACGGTTTCGTAATTGGCAATAATAACTCCTTCGCCGCCAGTGCTGCACAAGCCATAGGATCCAATCCCGGAGGAGCTTATAATCCATTCCTGATATACGGCGGCGTCGGCCTGGGAAAAACACACCTGATGCAGTCAATTGGCAATTCCATCCACTATTCGATGATGGACAAAAAGGTGGTTTACATAACCGCAGAGACTTTCATCAATGAATTCATCCATTCCATCAAGAGTGAGACCCAGAGCCAGTTCAAGAATAAATACAGGAAAGTGGATGTATTACTCATCGATGATATTCATGATTTGCAGAATAAAAAAGAAACCCAGGAAGAACTTTTTCACACTTTTAATGCCTTGTATGACGCTAAAAAGCAGCTTGTATTTACCTGTGACCGTCCGCCGTCCGAACTCCGTAATTTCACCGACCGTCTTAAAAGTCGATTCGAACGAGGTCTTAATGTCGATCTTCAACCACCAAACTTTGAAACCCGTTATGCCATTCTCCGTAAAAAATTGGAAACTATCTCTACTTCCATCCCCGATGAGGTTCTGGAACTCATCGCCAGAAACGTTACGACTAACATCCGGGATTTAGAATCATCTCTGACAAAAATGGTGGCTTACGCCGACCTTGTAGGAAAAAAAATCACCGTCGAAGTAGCTCAGCAGCAATTAAAAGGTACTTTCACCAGCACTCTTACCGCCAATATCACTATCGACAGGGTTCAGCGGGTCGTATCGGAATACTTCAATGTTACCCCTGCCGACCTTAAAGGAAAGAAACGAACCAAACAGGTCACCTTCCCACGTCAGGTAGCCATGTTCATCATCAGGGAGATTACCGACTACTCTACAACAGAAATCGGTCTTGAGTTCGGTGGCCGGGATCATACAACCGTCATGCATTCATGTCAGAGAATTGAAGATCGAATGAAAGGTGATCCTACCTTGGAACCCACTGTCGGAGAACTCATTCGCTCCGTCAAAGAACGCAGCTAGCTGGGGATAGATTGAGGATAAGCCGCACAAATTTGTGAATTAGTGGTGTATGAAATTTCTGTTTTCTGGATAAAGTGGAAAAATCGATGATTCGGTTCAGTTTCATACCCAACATATTCCCAGGCTTAATTCAAACGGGCGAATATAAATAAGTGACTTTTCCCCATTTCCCCAGGCCCTACTACTACTACTACTGTATTTAAATTTAGATATTAAGTAATTGAAGAGTCTGTGTAGAAATCAATAAATCAGGTTCCTGAAGGTCTATGTAGCCGTGAGAATACTTAATAACACTTGTGCCCATGAGTGAATTCCCCTTATTATCGATTCGTATCGTCGTCAAATATGGAGGCACGCCATGCGGTTCAGCTGTGACAAGAATGTCATACTTAAAGAAATTTCCGTTGCTCAGGAGATTATCGCTTCCCGCAATGCCCTTTCGATTCTCTCCAACGTGCTTCTTGAAGCCGAAGGAGATGCCATCACCATTAAGGCGACCGATCTCAAGGTCAGTTTCGAAACCCGCATACCTGTTGTAGTCGAAGCTCCTGGTAATACAACTGTTTTCTGTGACAAGTTGCTTGGCATCCTTAGAACCTTCCCGGATGGAGAAGTCCGTTTTATTCAGGACGATGGTGATCGCTTGACTATTACCGACGGAAAAAACATCAATTTCCAGCTTCACAGTATATCTGCCGATAAGTTTCCGGAAATTCCCGAAACTGACGAAGCGACGTTTTTCTCTCTTCCCCAGAAGGATTTCATCAATATGGTGGGTCAGACAATTTTCGCCATCAGCGATGATGAAACACGCTATTTCATGAATGGCGTTTTTATGGAGAAAGGGGAAGACCGGTTGATTATGGTGGCTACCGATGGACGACGCCTCAGTTATATTTCCAATTCTCCCGAAGGGGAAGTACCAGAATTCGAAGGAATCATTATTCCTCCCAAGGTTCTTCATCTGGTGAGGAAGCTGGCTTCCGGAGAAGGAGAAATCAAATTGGCAGTCGCCGATAAAACCCTCTTTGCCAAATTTGATAACCAGAAAGTTACCAGCACATTGATAGATGGTCAATTTCCGAATTATTCCCGGGTTATCCCGGACAATCAGGATTATGAAGTTCAGGTGAACAGAGCTGAGTTTATCGATGCACTGCGGCGTGTTTCTCTTCTTGCCGATCACAAATCCAAGAGGCTTTTTCTTTCGGTTTCAGGTGAAAAACTCACTTTAAAATCTGACGAAAGCGAAATTGGTGAAGCCGAAGAAAGCATTGTATGTCGTTATGAAGGACCTGATTCTGAATTCGCCTTGAATCACGTTTATCTGTCCGATCCTCTTAAAGTGATCGGAGAAGACGAAGTAAGTATGAAGTTCACCGAAACCAACAAGGCGATTACAATGGTTTCTGTTCCCGAGTCCAGTTATTTCCATATCGTGATGCCAATGCAGATGGAATAGATTTTGGGTTTCCGATCGGTTCGCTTCCACGGATTCCGCAATCTGGAAGATGGAGAAGTCAACCTTGGTGCTCATGAAGTCTATCTCATCGGTGAAAACGGTCAGGGCAAAACCAATTTTCTCGAAGCTTTGTACCTGTTAAGTTACGGTTCATCCTTTCGTACCCGTCAGGATCGTGATCTTGTTGCCTGGGGATCCCGGGAAATGGCTGTTCACAGTCGATTCGAAACCCCGGAAGAACCCGAAGGCCGGCTGTCGGTAATCTGGCAGGACGGAACAAAATCAATACGTTTCCACGGGAAAATCGTCAACGACCGGAAGGAACTCCTTCGGCGAATTCCAGTCATAGTATTCGTGCATGAAGATTTTCTGTTTGCCGGTGGTCCTCCTGAACGGCGACGATGGTTCATGGACCAGACATTGAGTCTTCATGATCCTATGTATGTGGATCAGATACGCCGGTTTAAAAAACTTCTGAAAGAACGAAATCATCTGCTCAAATCAAGAAAGACGGTGCTTCTGGATCATTACAGCGAACAACTGGCCTCTGCAGGATTAGCTGTATCCGATCGGCGAGAATCTCTGACCCGGGAATTCGGTACGATATTCACACCGCTTTTTCAGGAAGTGTCCGGAATGGATGAAGAAGTTACCATGGTTTACCGTCCTTCCTGGGGGGATTCACGATCCACAGGTGAAGTAATGGAAAAGATAAGGGAAAAGCAGGATATGGACCTGGCGTTGGGAACAACAGGTAGTGGTCCGCATCGTGATCGCTTTATATTCCTTGCAGATGGTCGTGATTTCGCTAAAAATGCTTCCACCGGGGAACAGAGACTGCTTTCTTTAGTGTTGCGAGTGGCTCAAGCACGATTCTATTCGGAAACCACGGGCCGTAAACCCCTTCTCCTCCTGGATGATGTATTGCTGGAGTTGGATTCCAGTCGCCGCCGTTTGTTCCGTGATCGACTTCCAGAGGCGGAACAGATTTTTTATACATTTCTTCCGGGAGAGGAAACGGGTAGAATCGGAGATAATTCCCTCACTTACGAAGTGAAAAACGGAGTTCTGTATGAGCAATGACGATCAGTTCAGTCGTGCCGGTGACGTACTGAAAACTCTTTTTGACCGTCTGCTATTGGAAGATGCTGCCGGATATACACGATTTTTTTCCGGGTGGGAGAAAATTGCCGGTGCACAGACAGCTATGCATGTTTATCCCCGGGATATTGTTAATAATGTCCTGGTCCTGGAGACGGACCACCCCGGTTGGTCTCAACGGATCAGAATGCGGCAGGAAGGCCTGTTGAAAATAATTCGCAGCAAGTACCCCGAGTTGGACATAAAACGCATCAGAGTCGTGATTGGGGAATCCCAAACGAGCGAGAGGAAAAGAGAAATTTTTCATGGTCGAAAAACATTTGATATGATGGGAAAAACTGAGAAAGTACAACCCGTTACGGTTGAGCCCTCGAAGCAGAAATCCGAGCAGAATAGTGAAAGTGAAGAATCCTTTTTTAATCTGCTGGAGATTATGCGGCACCGTGGCGACTCTTGACGGGATTAGACCCCGTCCGTATAGTAACTTGGCTCAATGGTATGGTATGTAACCATCCTTTCCCGGCACTCGCTCGGAAGTACCTGAAGGTACTTCTCTTACTCTGCTTGGGAATCAGCACCTGATAAAGATCATCACCGGGGACTGGTGGAAATCGGATCCCCCATGGAGAATATTGATGAAACGAACCTATCAGCCGAGTAAAACTAAAAGGAATCGAAAATTTGGCTTTCGTGCCCGTATGAAAACCAAAGGTGGACAGACTATTCTTGCCCGCCGTCGCCGCAAGGGTCGGAAGAAACTTTCTATCACGGATGAGAAGAAGCCTTACTAGATCGGGAAGACTGAAAAGTAAAGCGGATTTTGCTCATGTCTTTGATCAACCTGATTTCAGATCCGGATGTCGCGGAGCGAAACTTATTGCGAGGTGCAATGGTCTGGAAACAGACCGCTTTGCCGTTACACTGGTCAGAAAATTCGGGAATGCGGTTCAGCGTAATTATGCCAGGCGTGTTCTCAAGGAAATCTACCGTAATACAAAGCAGGACCTGCCAACCGGCTATGATATTATCGTTGTCCTGTATTCCGGCGATTACGGTTACCTGGAACGTGAACAACAGTTCATGAAGTTGATCCGGAGAGCGGGTTTTGCCAAAACGAATGTTTAAATGGCTGGCTTGGCCTTTTATCGGGCTTGTCAAACTGTACCAGTATGTGATTTCGCCGTTTTTCCCCCGCAGCTGTCGGTTTTTTCCGACCTGTTCCAGTTATTCTGTTGAAGCATTGAGAAAGCACGGGTTATTCAAAGGCTTATGGCTGGCGATTCGGCGGATTGGACGGTGTCATCCCGGTAACCCTGGCGGTTACGACCCGGTCCCTTAGTTATTCCGGAGGAATAAATGGAAAAAAATACTATTCTCGCGATTGTTCTGTCGTCAGTCATCATTATCGGCGGAATGACCCTTATACAGATGAATGCTCCGGATACGCCACCGGAAACTGCTGAGCGGACCGAGGCTGTAGAAGCGGAATCCGCGCAGGCGGACCCTGTTACAAGCACCGAAATTATCGCTACCAACGAAACGGTTGCAGATACCACCGGATCGGAATCGATCCTGGAGCTGTCCGATCAGGATTTTCCTGTTCAGACCATTGTTGAAGAAACTGATCTGTATAATATTACCTTTTCCACGGCGGGCGCCGTCGTTCTGGACATCGCACTGATACAGGAACTTGATGAAGGTAAACCCATTTCCATGGTGCTTGACGGTGGCAGCGGCGTAGGTACTTTCAACATGGCCTTCGGAGGCCATGATGCTGACTTCATTACCGATGTTTTCAGCCATAAGAAAATCCACCATGGCAAGGAACTGATTCACAGATTTTCACGGGATTACATCAAGGACGGTCAATTATTCACCTTGACTAAAAGTTACCGTATCATTCCCGGCGAGTACATGATAGAACTCACCGTTACTCTGGAAACATCGGATGGCAAGGCAGTGCCTCTGCTGGATGGAAACGAACCGGCATACACACTCACATACGGTCCTCAGATCGGACCCACCTTCGAGAAGATCGACGGACGGTACGAGATTCGGGATAACGTCACCTGGGGTCCTGATACAAAGACCGGAAAGTTCAAAAGGATTGTACATAAAGATAAGAGCAAGTTCGTTCAGACAGAAAACACTGTAAATTGGGCGGCGGTTGTCGGCAAGTATTTCGCCGTCATCGTCGATCCCGGCTCCGGTAATTCGACAATTACCTGGGACGGGAACCCCGTTGAGGGTCAGGACCAGGCCTCTTTGCTTCAAATTTCCAAGCCGGCCCGGAAACAGAGCATCATCGAAGATAAATACAAATGCTATATTGGTCCCCTGGACCGGGAAAACCTTTCCCGTTATGAAAATACCGAAGATAATGCCTTCGGTATATCCGGCATGAATCTGCAGAAAGCACCGAAAACAAGCGCGGTTCTGTTCTGGCTCGAAGCCATTCTCAGATGGCTGCTTGAATTCTTCTACAAGCTGGTCCCCAACTACGGTGTGGCCATCATTCTGCTGACTATCCTCATTAAAGTGGTGCTGTTTCCCTTCACTCACAAAAGCTATGAATCCACCAGCAAGATGCAGGCGGTACAGCCCAAACTGGCCGCTTTGAAAGAACAGTACAAGGGCGATACTCAGAAACTCAACGCAAAGACTGCCGAGCTTTACAAGGAAGAAGGCGTAAATCCCATGGGCGGCTGTCTGCCCATGCTATTCCAGTTTCCCATCTTCATTGCCCTTTACGGTCTTCTTAACAAGTACTTTCCCTTGAGGGGAGCCGTGTTCATTCCCGGATGGATCACAGACCTGTCAGCTCCTGAGTATATCTGGAAATTCGCAAATCCTATCGACTTGAAGATCTGGACACTCGAGGCCATACGTCTGTTACCTGTCCTCTACCTTGCAGGACAGCTTCTGACAACAAAAGTTACTCAGGCAGGACAAGCTGGAGCTCAGTCCGGAGCACAGCAGAAAATGCTTACTCTGGGTATGCCGATTATGTTCTTTTTTATTCTTTACAATATGCCTTCCGGCTTGCTGCTTTACTGGACGGCGATGAACTTCGTTACCATCGGCCAGCAACTGGTTACCAATTATGTCAAGAAACGGAAGGCCGCGGGAGGTACCGCATGACACCTATGGAATTTGAAGGCCGCACAGAACAGGAAGCCGTCGCCAGGGCGGCTGCGGAACTGGGAAGTGAAAGCTTTGATGTCGAGATTCTGGAGAAATCCGGTGGACTTTTTGGACGAAGCAAGGTGAGGATTCGCGTTTGTGCTCTCACTGCCATTCCCGATCCTATGGGAGCGGGAGATTCAGTGTCCAATGGAAACAAGAGTAACAACAGAAAAAGTCGTTCTCAGGAAACAAATAAGCGAAAAACGGTGGAACCGAAGAAAATTATCGAAGAACCCGAGACTCCGGTTGATCCACCGCCTGAGAAAGTTTTAAAAGATGTATCAGCTTTTATCGAAGGCATGATAGAGCGAATGGGTTTTACCGGAACGGCAGCACAAAAGGATCAGGATGGAGCCAAACTGATATTTGAAATCACCTCCGAGTTTTCAAATATTCTCATCGGGAAGAAAGGTAAGAATCTGGATGCTCTGCAGCTTCTGTCCAACGTCTATCTGAACCGGGTGGCCGGAGACGAATCACCATGGCGTGTTGTTCTTGATACCGAAGGATATCGGGCCCGTCGGGAGGAGTCCCTGGTTCGTATGGCCCACAGAGTGGCTGATGAGGCCACACGAACCCGTTCCAGCCGTCTTCTTGAACCTATGAACCCATTTGAACGCCGGCTTATTCACACTGCCATCAACGACCGTGACGACGTTGTTACTAAAAGTGAGGGCGACGGACTTTACAAGCGAGTTCGCATCATGGCCAAGGGAGCTTCCCGGGGCCGGTCGAGGAATCGCCGTTAGGGAAACTAATGTCCTGACCCGCAAATAGGCTTGTTTAATACTGCTCGCGCCCGATTGATTTTTTCCAATATCTCCTGCCCTTCAGCGACCCAGCGATATGGCTTGGGATTGTCATTACGATCACTCATATAATCTTGAATGTGATCTTCAAGTTCCTTGACGCTTCCAAAGCTTCCATTTCGGATACATTCGCTGGTGATGTCTGCAAAAAACCTTTCAACAAGGTTCAGCCAGGAACTGGAGGTCGGCGTAAAATGGATATGAAAATGCGGATGCTTCTCCAGCCACTGCTTCACATTCTCATGCTTGCGGGTGCCATAATTATCAATAATCAGATGAAGATCCAAATCCTCAGGTGTTTCCCGATCAATTTGTTTGAGAAATCGCAACCACTCAGCATGGGTATGTTTCTGCTCCATCCTGCTTACTAACGTTCCATCGAGATAATTGAGTGCTGCGAATAAGGTGGTGGTTCCGTGCCGGATATAATCATGCGTTTCAGTTCGGATATGGCCGATGCCGAGAGGAAGCCCTCGTTGAGTCCTTTCCAATGCCTGCACCTGAGTCTTTTCATCACAACAGAAAACCAGAGCCTTTTCCGGTGGATCCAAATATATTCCAATAACATCCCAGAATTTAGCCTCAAAAGCCGGGTCATTGGAAATCTTAAACGTATCGATTCGATGTGGTTTGATCTCGTTTCGGCTCCAGATTCTCTGGACAGTACTCCGCGAGATATTCATTTCCTGGGCCATGCTCCGAATACTCCAGCGATTCTTCCCTTGCGGAGGACGGGTTGCTTTTACGATTACAGCCTCTACTGTTTCTGAAGGAATGGATGGTTTTCTGCCACGTCCCTTCTTGTCGATAAGTGCTGATAGTCCATCTCGTTTAAAGCGGGAGGACCATTTTGAAACACAGACCATGCTGACATCCAGCTGCTTGGAAACATCCTTGCAGGATTTACCTTCAGCTCGAAATAGAATTATTTCGGCTCGAAGGTGGTCACGCTTTGATGTTTTTGGGCTTCTGACTCTTTTCTCAAGTTCAGTACGTTGCTCCGCATTTAATGGAATTATTTCTACAGTCCTTGCCATCTCAAAAGTATAGCAGAGATTGAATATTGTTGAAAGCTATTTGAGAGTCAGGAAACTAAGGATACAGAGTCAACGAATATACTGAATTAAGGTACAACCTTCACCAGGGATTAAAATCAAATCGGGTATCGATCAGCCGAAGCGCCCCAGAAGCCAGTCCCGAAGATCCGCATCACCGTTACCGACGGAAAAGGCCTCTTTCTTCCGGTCCATCAGTCTGAAAAGTGCCTCAGGTAACTCGGGTGTCCGGCCGGTGGCCTGTTTCACTGTTTCGATAAATTTTCCCGGATGGGCCGTTGAGAGAACAACGACGGGAACCTCCGGATTCTTCTCCCGGTACAACTCGGCCACCCGCCATCCCACGGCGGTATGGGGACAGCAGAGATAGCCATTTTCTTTTTCCACCCGGGCGATGGTCTCAAGAGTGGTCTCATCGTCAACGGACCAGGCCTCCACATGGCTCCTGAACGCATCGACACTGCGGGAGAAGAGGTCATCCAGACGTTCATAATTACTCGGAGCCCCGACATCCATGGCGTTTGAAAAGGTAGCTAATGACGGCCGAGGCTCATAGCGTCCGGTTTTCAGATACTGGGGAACCACATCGTTGGCATTGGTGGCGGCCACATAGCGGTTCACCGGCAGCCCCCATGCGGCGGCGTACAGGCCGGCGGTAATGTTCCCGAAATTGCCGCTGGGTACGATGAAGGCGAAATCTCCCCGGGAGCGCAGACGGGTCCAGGCCCAGACGTAGTAAAAGGACTGGGGTATCAGACGACCCAGATTGATGGAATTAGCGGAACTTAAAGGCAGATGGGAGAGTTTCGGATCCGTGAAAGCCGCCTTCGCCATACGCTGACAATCATCGAAGCTGCCGCCTACCTCCAGGGCTGTAACATTTCCCCCAAGGGTGGTCAGTTGCTTTTCCTGCAGTGGGCTTACCCGGCCCGAAGGGTAGAGGATTATCACATCGATGCGGTCCTTGTCGTGGAAGGCCTGTGCTACTGCACTGCCGGTATCCCCGCTGGTGGCGGTGACAATGATGGCACGGCTGTTGTTGTCGGACTTTCGGGCCAACAGGTGGTTCATGGCTGAAGCCAGGAATGAGGCCCCGAAATCCTTGAAAGCGCAGCTGGGGCCGTGAAAAAGTTCCAACACCGTTATTCCATCCCTGACTTCCCGGAGTTTCGGACCGAAGGTGAAAGCGTCATTGATAATATTTCCAGCAATATCAGGGCTGATTTCCGGCCCCAGAAGCGCCGTGGTGAAATCCGCTGCCAGTTCATTGAAGGGAACATCAGCGGAGAGTCCGGTAAAGAACTGACTCAGGTTGGGGGTGTGCTCCGGCCGGTAGAGACCACCATCGGGAGCCAGGCCATTGAACATGGCTTCGGTAAAGCCGACGGAAACCTCATGGTTGCGCGTACTGACGAATTTCATTTAATTCAACCTCAGACCTTCAGCCGATGAATGCCCGGTGGATGGCGATAATGGCCTCGGATTTGTGTTTACTCTCAATAACAAAAGAGATATTCAGCTCGGTCGATCCCTGTGCGATGGCCAGGATATTCACGTCTGAATCGCCGAGAGCACTGAATAGCTTGCCGCTGAGTCCTACCTGCCCCCGCATGTTCTCACCGATTACGGCGATGATTTCCAAGCCGTCTGTGAGTTTGATGCTTCGGATCATCCGGGAGGAGATAGCATCACTCAAGTCCTTACTAAGACCATCTGCAGCCTTGCGAGCTTCTTCATGGCGGCAGACCGGGCAGATGCTGTGCTCCGATGAGGCTTGGGAAATCATGATGATATTCGTTCCGGATCCCGCCACCGAGGCAAAAATTCGGCTGGCGATACCTGGCATGCCCACCATGCCGCCCCCCTCAATAGTTATCATCGAAACATTGTCAATAGAGGCGATGCCGGTAATAGGCCGGTCTTTTGGTGCCGCAGTTCTGGCGATACGTGTTCCCGGAGCCGACGGATTCAGTGTGTTTTTGATGAAAACAGGAAGGCCTTTCTCGATAACCGGAACCAGGGTGTACGGATGGATAACTTCAGCTCCGAAAAAAGAGAGTTCCATAGCTTCCTGAAAACTGATCTCCTTGATAACCCAGGCATCGGGGACAATGCGAGGATCGGCTGTGAGAATTCCGTCCACATCGGTCCAGATTTCCACCGATTCGGCATCAAGGGCGGTACCGAGGATACTGGCTGTGTAATCGCTGCCGTTCCGGCCGAGAGTGGTGGATACGCCTTCGGCGGTTGAGGCGATGAAACCCGTGACTACAGAAACCGAATCACGATCGGCCAGCCTCTTGCGTATAAGATTTCCGGTAATATCGAAATCTACTGCGGCCTGACCATGATCGTCATCAGTACGGATAATTTCCCGGGCGTCCACCGCCTCGGCCTTCACTCCGCGGTCTGTGATATGGGCGGCGATGAGCAAACTGCTTATACGTTCACCGAAGCCCGAAATCAGATCGTTGGTCCGCAGAGAACACTCCCTCACCAGTTCCACCCCGTGAAGGATTTCACCCAATTCGTCGAGGATTGAGTCAACTTCAATGAGTAGAGAGACGCCGATGGTATTGTCGGTAATGAGGGCTTTAACAGCCTCGTGATGTTTATGTTTGAGTTCGATAATGGCGGATTTATAAGAATGATCGCCCGATTCCGCGGCTGCTGCTGCTGTAATGAGTGTGTCGGTGACGCCTTTCATGGCGGAAACAACGACAACGGGAGGCCTCTTGTCGCTTTCAGTACGTGATATAACGATGTCCGCAACGGAACGGATCAGTCCGGCATCGGCGACGGAACTTCCGCCGAATTTCATGATATGCATGGGATCCATAATAACGATTAACCCGCTTTTCTCACAGGCAATTCTTCATTTCATCTATTTATAATTGATTCCCAAACGTATGCCGGGATCGTTCCTCGCTGCGCTGCGGTACGACCCTAAATGCGAGAGAAATACCCTCGGGTATTTCCGAGCGAGTGCCGGGAAAGAATGGTTACATACCCCGCGGCTTGCCGCGGAAGGGAGTCGCCAACGGCGACTCCGGGTCCAGGGCTTGCCCTGGTACTACGGATACCATTTATTGTATTGCGGTATTTCGATGGCAAAGGATTCTTCTGTCGAATTACGGCATTGACGGCCGGCATCGTCGCCTGTAGCCTCAAAAACATGTCCAGATATATCATTGAAGGTGGGTTCCCTATTCGCGGCCATGTACGGGCCAGCGGGAACAAGAACGCCGCATTGCCCTGCATCGCCGCAACATTGCTGACCGATGAAGCAGTGATACTTACCAATATTCCCGATATCGAAGACGTTCATGTGATGTTAAAAATTCTTTCCGATCTCGGTGCCCGGGTGGAGCGCCTTGGGACCAATGAGTGGGAAATCTGCTGTGCTTCGGTGAATGACACTGAAATACCTGAAGAATCAGCAACAAGGGTGAGGGCTTCCATACTCTTTGCGGGGCCCATGCTTGGCCGCTCAGGCAAGGTGACCCTGGCCCCGCCGGGAGGCGACGTCATCGGCAGACGCCGGCTGGACACCCATTTTCTGGCATTGAAGGGCCTCGGCGCCTCTGTGGAGATGAACGGGCGCTACGTCATCACGGCCAACAAGCTGGTGGGACTGGATCTATTTCTGGATGAGGCGTCGGTGACGGCGACGGAGAATACTCTGATGGCGTCAGTGAAGGCCGAGGGCGAAACCATCATCCGGAACGCCGCCAGCGAACCCCATGTCCAGGACCTCTGCCGTCTTCTGAATGCCATGGGCGCCCGTATCGAAGGAATCGGTTCTAATATTCTGCGTGTCCGCGGTGTTCCGGCACTAGGAGGCTGCAAGTTCAGAATCGGGGCGGATTTCATGGAAGTCGGCTCATTTATAGGACTGGCGGCAGTCACCGGTGGCGAACTGACCATAGAGGATGCGGATCCGGAGCATTTGCGTATGTGCCGGATTGCATTCGGTAAGCTTGGAATCAGCTGGAAAGCCCAGGGGAGGAACATCTTTATTTCTGCAGGGCAGGAGATGAAAGTCGTTCAGGACATGGGCGGCATGATACCCCAGATCGACGATGCCCCCTGGCCGGGTTTTCCGCCGGATCTCACCAGCATCATCACAGTGGTGGCTACCCAGGCTGTTGGAACTGTTCTTATTCACGAGAAAATGTTCGAATCCCGGATGTTCTTCGTGGACAAGCTCATCGCCATGGGTGCCGGGATCATCCTCTGTGACCCCCATAGGGCGGTGGTAAGCGGTCCCAGACGCCTCCGGGCCGCCGAACTTACCTCCCCCGATGTTCGCGCAGGTATGGCGATGGTCATTGCTGCAATGGCGGCCCAGGGAACAAGCGTTATACGCAACATATACCAGATTGAACGAGGATATGAAAATCTTACCGAACGTCTGCAGTCTCTGGGCGGCCGGATCGAACGAGTCGGGGATGATGAGTGTTAATGCACGGTTTATTCACAACATATCCACAAATATGTTACGGAGTTGTTTGTAAAAGGAATGTACTTATCAATAAATCGCAGCATTCGTTTAGGAACCGGAACTTAAGC
>JAUVIY010000301.1 GCA_030592625.1 Spirochaeta sp.
AGAGTCAGAATGCCCGTACCCGGGCCCTGGCCGATTTCAAGTCCGGAAAAACCCAGATCCTGGTAGCTACCGACATCGCCGCCCGGGGTCTGGATATCGATCAATTGCCGCATGTTGTCAATTTTGACCTTCCTAACGTCCCCGAGGACTATGTCCACCGCATCGGTCGAACCGGCCGGGCCGGCAAGGAAGGCGAGGCTTACTCACTGGTCTGTGCCGAGGAATCCAGGATGCTTCGGGACATTGAGAAGCTTATCCGTAAAAGCGTCGAGCGCCGTACCATCGCGGGCTTTGAGCCCCTCGAAACGCTCTCCGATTCCCATCCCGGACCCAGCCGGAGCGGCGGCCGACAGGGTGGCGGACGCCCCGGTGGAGGCTATCGAGGTGGAGGTCAGCGCACCGGCTATCGCGGTGGTGGCCGGCGATCCGGTTCAGGCCGCACGAGCGGCCGTTCCCAGGGAACCCGCCAGAACCGCAGCCGCTGACCCGGTCAAACCTTTTAAAGTCATATAGCTGTAACTCAGCACTTGCTGTAAGCCCCGGACCAACATCGGTTACGGGGCTTTTTCTGTATGAAGTAAATCCCACTAATTAGGAATTATTCCTAACAAGTTGACAAAGTTGGGCCGTATTAATATACTTAACATATACTAATCAATGTATATAAGGAGTTAAGGATGGAACAGGAACAGGTTATCGTATCAATGCCTCGTATCGGAGATAAAGCGCCGGAATTCACAGCCGTTACCACCCAGGGAGAGATTAATTTTCCTGGTGATTATTCCGGTGAATGGGTGATTCTCTTCAGCCACCCTGCAGACTTCACCCCGGTTTGCACAACGGAATTCATTACTTTCGCATCGATGCAGGATCAGTTTGCTGAAGCAAATTGCAAGCTGGTAGGCCTGTCGATTGACGGTCTTTACAGCCATATCGCCTGGCTCCGTACCATTCAGGAGAAGATTGAGTATCGGGGCATGAAGAATGTCGAGGTCACTTTCCCTTTGATAGAAGACATCACGATGGAAGTGGCAAAGAAGTACGGCATGATTCAGCCGGGTGAGGACACCACCAAAGCCGTTCGTGCCGTGTTCTTTATCGATCCCAGGGGTGTCATCCGAACCATAATTTACTACCCGCTGAGTCTCGGCAGGAATTTTGATGAAATCTACCGGGCTCTGATCGCTTTGAAGGCCGCAGATGAATTCGGCATCGCCACTCCTGCCGATTGGCGTCCCGGTGACGACGTGATTATTGGTCCCGCCGGTTCATGCGGTTCAGCAAAGAACCGGATGGACGGCAATGAAGATATGGAATGTCAGGATTGGTTCTTCTGTTCGAGGAAAATCGACAAAGAGACCGTATTGAAGAAGGTCCTTAAGAAGTAGGAGTTTCCAAACCCCCGGAGCCGATAAAGTCATCGGGATATAAGATCATTATCCCGGAGCGTTCGGACTCAGGGGTTTTATACGAAAGTTTCTTAAACTCATGTTATATCTGGAATTTACCGCTTGTGAAGACATTTTTATCATAAAAATCGATGTATTTACCCTCAGGGCGCCCAGAGGTCAGTAAAATACTCTTCTTTCGCTGGACAACAGTGCCCATACGCACTATGTTGACGGAAACCGTAAGTCCGGTATCGTTCAATATCCGGCTGTTGCATCGTGAATTTAGAGAGATTTGAGAATTTGAAGCCTGACAATTTGGCCTTGACCCCTTATCCTTCCTTTCCCGTATCAACTGCTTACATAGAACAATATCACTCTTATGGGTTAAACGCATTCAGGAGTATTAAATGCCCAAGAAAATCTACGTCGGAAACCTTGCTTATTCCGTCGACGACCAGGAACTCGAAAACATTTTCAGTGCACACGGAACCGTCACCAGCGCTCGTGTCATCATCGACCGCTACGACAACCGATCCAAGGGATTCGGTTTTGTCGAGATGGAAGACGACGCCGCAGCCGACACCGCTATCGAAGCTCTCAACGGCAAAGATAATGGAGGGCGTGAGCTGAAAGTAAGCGTAGCCCGGGAACGGAACGACCGCCCCCGCCGCGATTATTAAGGTCAGATTCGTCAAGGCCGGTTCCGACCGGCCTTGTAACCTTCGTCCGTTTTTGTGGAGGTGAATCGTGGCCCGAAACCATTACTCGTACGAGAAACGACAACAGGAACTCAAAAAGAAGAAGAAGCGGGAAGAGAAAGCCCTGAAAAAGCAGGATAAGGATTCCGGTACGTCTGACGACGCTTCTGAATACCTGGCTATGCTTCGAGGGGAACCCTTTGGCGATGATGCTGAAGAGGAAGAGGGCGAAGAGTCCGAAACCGTGGAATCCGATCCGGAAGTTTCCTGACAGTTCTCCGGCTGGGGATTCGGAATTTTTCCATCCCTGCCGGTGAATTCCAAACGAATATCATGTTCCGCTTCTAGTTTCCATTTATTTTGGCTGTCCGCTGTGTAATCACGGTTTGAATCAGGATGAACACCAGGACGAGTACGCCGACGAGGATCTGCGCCCACCATTCCCTGAAAGCAGAGATATAAGCGGGGAGCTTGAACACCAAACCGTAAATCAGTACACCGAAGAAGCTGCCGATTACCCGGCCGGAACCGCCCGTCAATAGCGTACCGCCAATAACCACGGAAGCGATGACGGTCAACTCCAGGCCGATGGTATTGTGCGGCTTTCCGGACGCGAGATGTATCGTAAATATTATGCCCCCAATTGCACTCAACAGTCCGCTCAGGGTATAGATAAGAACCTTCGTTCGGTTGACCGGCAAGCCCATGAGGATAGCGGAACTCTCATTTCCGCCGATGGCGTAGACGTTGCGCCCGAACTTCGTTGACCTGGCCACGATGATGCCGATCACCAGGACCAGGAAGAGAATAAACACGTACAACGAGAGGTTGCCGGCCCCGACTTTGATCCCCGTTTTCTTCATGAAAGTGATGAAGGGATCCTCGTTAATACTGATGGTTCCCTGGTGCACCATGTATGCCAGCCCCCGCATGAAGAACATCGTTACAAGGGTGACGAGGAACGGCGGAAGGTGGAAATAGGTAATCAGGCACCCGACAATGAATCCGAGGGCGATGCCGATCGCGATGCAGATCAGCATGGATATCCAGGTTGGCACCTGGTACGCTTCGTACAACTTTGCGATGAAGATTGTCGTGAACGCCACCACCGATCCCACGGATAAGTCGATGCCGCCGGAGATGATAACGAAGGTCATACCCACGGAGATGATACCGATGAACGCCGTCGCCTTGAAAATGTTGACGAAGTTGTAGAGGCTGAAGAACCCCGGGAAGATGATCGACGAGACCGCGTACATCAGCAGGAAGATCGAAACCGTCGTTATAATTGGGATGTTGTTCGCCGTAATCGTGATTTTCTTCATTTCATTCTCCCGCCCTTAATGCGTTCGATGGCCTGCTTAAGCATCTCACGAAGCGAATCCGATTGGATCAGCGCGACGAGAATCAACACAAGGGCTTTGAACACCAGGGAGTATTCGAAGGGCCACCGCTGGAAGTAGACAGTGGTGGTGAGGCTTTGGATGATCAGCGCCCCGATGATGGAACCGGCCAGTGTGAAGCGTCCGCCCCACATCGTGCCGCCGATAATGACCGCTGCGATCGCGTCCAGCTCGATCATAAAGCCCGTGGTGTACGGACTTGTACTCGATTCCCCCGCTACGTGAATCAGTCCGGCAATCCCGGCGCACAGGGCGCAGAACACATATGCTCCGA
>JAUVIY010000424.1 GCA_030592625.1 Spirochaeta sp.
CCATGAACCGGCCGTTCTTCCGCTTCTCAGTGGGAGGAATGAGGGACGAGGCCGAAATCAAGGGTCACCGACGTACCTATATCGGCGCCATGCCCGGCAAGATTCTCCAGGGAATGAAAATCGTCAAGTCCCGGGCGCCGGTGTTCATGATCGACGAAATCGACAAGCTGGGCACCAGTTTCCAGGGAGATCCCTCTTCAGCTTTACTGGAGGTTCTGGATCCGGAACAGAATCTCTATTTCCGGGATCATTATCTGGATCTGCCGTTCGATCTCTCTCACGTCGTTTTCGTGGCCACCGCCAACACCCTGGACCCCATCCCGAGGCCCCTGCTGGACAGAATGGAAGTCATTCGTCTCTCGGGCTATGTAGTGGATGAAAAAACCGAAATCGCCAAGCACTACATCATTCCCAAGAGCCTGAAAAAACATGGTCTTAAGCGAGGCCAGATCAGGTACAACAAAACAGCCTTGAAAGCCATTGCCGAGGGCTATGCCCGGGATGCCGGTATGCGGACCTTTGAAAAAGCCGTCGATCGCATCCACCGCAAGGTGGCCCGGCAGGTGGTGGAGGGTAAGGGCAAACTACCTGTCCGTGTTGCCGCCGATACACTGGAAGAGTATCTGAAGAAGCCCTACTTCCGGGAGGACGGCCTGAAGAAAGTCATAATGCCGGGAATGGCCCTGGGCCTGGCCTGGACCAGCATGGGCGGTGATGTCCTGGTCATCGAAGCCGAAGCCGTCAAGGGCAAAAGCGGGTTCAAGCTTACCGGTCAGATGGGGGACGTGATGAAGGAATCCGCCGCTATCGCCTACACCCGAGCCCGAAAAATCATGGAAAACATCGAAGATGTCGAAAAGTTCTTTGATACCCATATCGTGCATCTTCACATCCCCGAGGGCGCTACTCCCAAGGACGGCCCCTCGGCGGGCATCACCATGACCACCGCCCTGCTCTCACTGGCTACAGGACAAAAAATACGTAGCAATCTGGCCATGACCGGGGAGCTCAGCCTCACCGGCAAGGTGCTGGCCATCGGCGGTCTGAAGGAAAAAACCATCGCCGCCCGACGTCATAAGGTGAAGGACGTCATCATCCCCGAGGCTAATCTCCGGGATCTGGAAGAGATTCCCGAACATGTAAAGAAGGGCATCTCTTTCCACCCAATGAAGGATCTGGACGAGGTACTCACCCTGGCACTGCCCAAAGTGGCCGGAAAACTGAAGCAGGACTGAATCCGGGTCGCGAAAAACCCTCTGTTTCTGATAGAATAGCTCTTGAGGAAAGATGGAGGAAATAATATGGGATTTATCAACACCTTCCAACGAATGAGTGTCGAGGACCTGAAGGAAGAGGTGATTGGCCTGCTCAAGCAGGCTTATGCCGACGGTCGCATCACAGTCGACACACTGGAACGGCGCCTCAAAGAGGCCACAGGAGCCGGGGACAAGGAAACCCTGATTGCCCTGGTTTCGGACATTCCGGCACCGGAAGGCGACAGTACCGCTTCAGAATCAAGAGAGGAATCAGAGCGTCCCTGGCTCATCAACGACAGGGTTCCCAGGGAAAGCCAATCCTTTTTCAACATATTGGGGGGATCCAGCAAGACCGGCCGCTGGCAGCCCGCCCGCAGCATCACCTGTCTGTCCCTGATGGGCGGGGTGAAACTTGATTTTCGGGAAGCCGAATTTCCCCGGAACGGAGTACGGATAAACGCCGGCTGCATCATGGGAGGCCTGGAGATTATCATTCCGCCTGGCATCAACGCCGATATCTCCGGAATTCCACTGCTCGGGGGCATGGAAAACAAGACCGGAGCCGGTAATGAGAGAGCCCCTGCCTTAAGCGTCAGAGGCATAGCCATCATGGGCGGTATCGAAATAAAACGGAAAGAACTCAAGCGGAAACGTCGAAAATAACTACATCGATGATTCGATTGTCTGTTCCACCACTTCACAACCGCTGCGTACCGCCAGGTCCAGCGGCGTTTCTTCATCGACATCAACAATTGAAGGATCAGCATCGGCTCCCAGAAGCATGGCCGCC
>JAUVIY010000185.1 GCA_030592625.1 Spirochaeta sp.
CCTTGATTTCCACTTTGCCGGATACACTGATAACGGTTACCTCGGCAGCACTTACCGCCAGTGCGACAGAGATCAACAGAAGTATGATTACAATTTTTTTCACTTTATCCTCCTAATCACGGCCCTAGAAGCTCCAGGACCAATCAAAACCCAGTCGATACAGGACCGGAAAATACGCATCGATTTCCGAATCCAGAACAATCGGATCCCCGGGATACAGGACACCGACTTTGAAATCCCACCCGAAATCGGACTTCGGCCGCCAGAAGAAGCTCATCACTCCTTCCTGTCCCAGGAAATACCCATCTGAAGTATTGTCAACATAACCTGTCGAAACCGGACCAAGGGCACTCCGCAGGAAGGTGGTTGTCCGAAGCTCCCAGGAGAACGTCTCCGATGGACGTTTGGCATAAAAGGCTCCCAGGGAGGTAAGATTTCCTATTTCGAATTCTACCACAAATCCCTGAGTTGACACGATTGAGACGGGAAGATATTGAGAAAGCTCGGTTTCTGTTGTTGACCCGAGCAGGTAAGTACCCCGGCCCCAGTCGTCTCCCGTGGATCTGATGAGGTCTACACCCAGCCTGGAATGGGTACTCGGCAGCCAGGAGAATCCCAGGCGCCCGATACCGCCGAGCACCGTGGCGGCATCATAGGTTCCATACTGTCCCACCAGGGACAGATCGTAGATAAATGACTGTCCGAGGAAACCGCGGCTAAAGAGCTCCAGGTACATGGAGTTAAAGCGCTTGTTATCATAAGCTACCTGATCCTCGGCACTCGTCAGATCCTGCACGGCCAGGAAATAGACTGAAGGATACAGCCAGCTGGCTGCAGCAGGCATATCCCAGACCAGATATTCCATGATTCTCGGAGCCGCCAGGGCACTGTCACGCTTGACATCAGTCTCTGTCATGAAGAATTCGGCGGATTCCCGGAAAACCAGTCCGGTGTAACCGGCGCCGACGGTGAAAATATGTTTCCCGATGTCGACACCGAAATCAATGCCGTCGAATGGAGCGTCGATAATCAGTCCCGCCGGGTCGCCTGTGAGCTGCCGGCCGGCTTTATAGCCGAATATTCCGGTATTTCCATAGAAATTGAGTTTATCCAGCTCGGGATAAATCGTATAGAAGAAGCCATGAAAGGAAAACTTGAGTTCGTTCGTGAGTCCGAACAGAAAATCGCCGTCAAACGCGACACCGCCGTCCACTTCCATATTGGCCGCCGGACTCCATCTGCCGCGGTACCAGATACCGACGGCATTTTCGGTGCTGATACCGAAGGAAGAACCGGCAATTTCCGGCAATTCGAGATTGAGATCCAGCCGGACACCCCAGATCTGGTCATAGGCGCTCAACGTAAAGGCGGGAATCAGAAGTATAAACAGAATAAGTGCGACTGTTATTTTTTTCACATCTCACCTCCCAGAGCATCTTCGGTGACATAGGTGATGCCCGTCAGCACCTCATAGGGAGGCATCGAGCGGGTATGATAAAGACTGGATGGTTCGATATATCCCAGAAAACCGGCCTCAAGAGCCGCATAGCGGGGAGAACCGACCGCCGAATACATCAGACCGCCCTTCACTCCGTAGCTATCGAACAGAGCCAGGTAGAAGAGTCCGAGGCTCACCGGATCTTCAGGGGCCGTTTTCGACACATGTTTGCCGAATCCCTGCTCAAGTCCCCAGGCATACCCGTCATCAGGATTAGCTTCCATCGGCAAATTCCCGGAAGCTTGAGCCACCAGGAGCAGCGTCGTAGCCACGTCGGCCTCCTCGCCGTCCAGGAACTGATCGAGGAGTTCGTTTGACTGTCCCCAGAGACTCACCGCAAAGATTGTCAGGACCGCTATGAATACGATCTTTTTCATAATATATCCTCTATCATCAGATAATAACCTTCTGATCATTATATTACCACTTCAGCTGCCGCAGAATCCGGTTTTTTATGAGAAAATCGATGGACCGATGAGGGCATCGATCATCCGCATCATTATACATTAGGATGAATAACATGAATGAAAACAATACTTGGGAACGTACATTTATTCTGATTAAGCCTGACGGCGTTAAAAGAGCTCTGATTGGAACCATAATTTCCCGATTCGAACAGACGGGACTGACACTCACCGGTATGAAGCTGATGAGCGTGGATAAGGAAAAAGCCGAAAAGCATTATGAAAGCCACAGGGGCAAGGCATTTTTCGACCCCCTGGTCAGATTACTCAGCTCCGGTCCGGTAGCTGCCATGACATGGGAAGGAGCTCACGCCATATCAGTTGTGAGGAAAATCGTCGGTTCGACAGAGCCAAAGGAGGCGGCACCCGGCAGCATTCGAGGCGATTTCTGCCATATGAGCTACGCCCGCAGCAAGGAACGACTGGGAGTGATACCGAATCTCATTCATGCTTCGGATTCACCGGAAAGCGCAGAGTGGGAACTGGCCTTATGGTTTGCCGAAAACGATATTGTCCTACCCTATGACCGGGCCGACGCCGGGTTCATGTAGTCTGTACTGAATTATGTCGGGTTTCGATAATCTCTCACCTCAAACTGTTCTCTCGGCCGTTGAAGCCGCATTCGGCTTGCGACTGCAGCCTGTGGTAACCCCGTTTCCAAGCTATGTTAACAGAGTGTACGGGATGACCGATATTGACGGTGATTCCTATGTCGTGAAATTCTACCGACCCGGTCGATGGAGCCGGAATGCACTTGCTGAAGAGCATACTTTTATCAAGGAATTGTCGTCGGAAGAGTTTCCAGTGGTTCAGCCTCTGGATGATATTGACGGTGATACCCTGGCCGAACTCCTTCTGGAAACCGACAACGGGGAAACCCACTATCATTTCGCATTGTTTCCCAGGAGGGCAGGACGTTTATTCGATGCCGAAGGAGACGAGGCATGGCTTCGCATCGGCGCTCTTTGCGGCCGCCTGCATACCGTGGGAGCAAGATCTTGCGCCGCCGACCGTCAGATTGTATCTCCGGAGGAAAGTACCGGGGAACACATCACGGCTCTGCTGGACGACAATGTCGTTCCCGCAGATATAGCCAGTGAATTTACGGAGCTCACCGGCCGGGCTCTATCCATGATTACCCCGCTCTTTGAAAAAGTTCCTTTCATCCGGCTCCATGGCGACCTCCACCGAGGCAATATTCTCGATAGAGGCGATGAAGGCCTGCTGCTGATCGATCTCGATGATATGGCAACAGGGCCGGCCATGCAGGACCTCTGGCTTCTTCTGCCGGGTAGAGCCGGCGAAGTCGGTGGGGAAACGTCTCTGCTGGCGGAGGGATATGAAAATTTCCGTCCATTCCCCTGGGAACAGCTGCCGCTCATGGAACCGCTGCGTCTCATGCGTATGATCCACTTTCTCGCCTGGTGTTCCAGGCAGCGGCATGACCGGGATTTTCATTCCCACTTTCCCGACTGGGGCAGCCGGGGATGGTGGATTCGGGAATTGGAAGATTTAAGGGATCAGGTATCCGTTATAGAGTCGACATTGAACCGCCCGACTTCCTTCTCCAGCTGAGTCGAACTTAGTTCCAGTTTCCGGGTCTCATCGTTCATGTCTCCCAGGCGGTCGTTCACAATCTTCTGCCTGTCCCTCAAATCGGCTGCAGCCGAAGAGGTTTCAACCGAGTCATGACGAATCTTGTCGATTCCGACGGTAAGGTTTCCTGTCTCGGATTTGCTTTCTGCGGAACCGTCCTTGACGTTAACCGACGTATCCATCAATACGGCCATTGCATCCAGAATCTGTTGACCTCCGGTCTGAAGCTCCGCGGTGCTGGAAACGATTTCCTCGAATGCCCGGCTTACATCTTCCACGATACGATAGATTTCCTCATAACTGTCACGGGTGGAGTTGCTCACATCCACGGCCGACCGTATGTCTCCGACAATGGACCCCAGTGCCGCGGTGATATCCTTCGACTGTATGCCGGTAGTTTCGGCAAGTTTACGAATTTCAGCGGCAACAACGGCGAAACCCCGGCCGGCATCTCCGGCATGGGCGGCTTCGATAGCCGCATTCATGGCCAGCAAGTTTGTCCGATCGGCAACACCCTTGATAAGACCGGTCATCTCCATGATGGCGTCCACTTGCGTCCCGATCCGTTCCACCGCTTCCACCGAAACCGTGAGCTGTTCCCGACCGATCCCGGCGGATACCAGCAGATTCCTGGAGGCTTCGCCTTTGGCGTGGCTGACTTTAGCCACATTGTCGATGGAACTGATCATTTCCTGGACGGAAGCGGTCGATTCCTCCACCATACCGGCCTGCTCCTGAACCTGCTCATCGAGATCCACCGATTTCGATTCGATGTTGGTCACCGATTTCTGAAAGCCCTCGACTTCCTGTTCCAGTGCTCCCGACAGATCATCCAGCCTGCCGGCCACAGTATCGATAATCGAGACAGCCTCACCGGAAGCTCCCACCGACGAAGAGATGGATACCCTGATATCCGCCAGGACCGAGGTTTGATTCTGTATACTCCCTATGATAACTGAAAGAGAATCGGTGAATTCATTGAAGGTGCCTGCAAGACGAGCGATCTCATCGCCTTTTGACGTATCGAGTTTCCTGGTGAGATCACCGTCACCCTCGACGATATCACGAAGGGCACCGTCCAACAGAGCCAGCGGGCGGAGAATGGTTCTGGAAAGCATCCAGAGCATGGTGATAAGGGCGGCGACCATCAGGCCCATGGCCGCTATCGAGTTACGTACGGTCCCGGTTACCTGAAGCCGGGATTCAGCGGCAGCCTCAGCGGATAGATTCTCGATCCAACCGGTCAGGTTATCCATGTTTTCCTGCATGGGATTGAAGGCAGCCTCATAATCCCCACCGTAATAGGAAACCCAGGCTAGCATATATCCGTCCCATTTACCGGAAATCATATCGGAGATTATTCGGTCTGTGATTCCCGACCAGATAGCGAACTTCTGATTGAAGGCTCTTACCTCGTTGATATAGGTAGGATCGTCACCGAGTGTTTCCGAGAAAAGATCCTTGAACGCATTAACCCGGTCTGTAACCTGATTGCATTTTTCATCGATTGAGGAAATGGTATCTGCCAGGAAGGAAGTATCAACTCTGTCTTCCCCTCCGGGTTTGTCATATGTATCAACGAAGACAATTCTGAGATCATCCAGTGAATGAGCCAGCGCCAGACTGGATTGGTAGGCGTCACGATTGGCCTGGAGAATCAGATCGACGCCGGGTAAATCCCTTTGCGTTATCAGCAGGGTTCCGTTCAGTATCCGTGAAGCACTCAGGAATGTGAGGAGCATGCCCCCAAGACCGAAAAGGAACAACAATACAAGGCCTATGATCAATTTGATCCGGATTGAAACTTTCATTTTAATCTCCGAATATTAATTCTTATGAACACCTTGGAATTATACCTTAATTGAGACTCATCCCAAACCCAGTTCCTGCAGAGTTTTCACAGTTTCCTCCAGGCCCGGTAGTTTGGGTGCCAATTCATACGCATGAAAAATCTCTCTGGCGGCCGCTTCGTGACGTCCTGCAGTCGTCAGAAGTTCGGAAAGCAGTTTTCTCAGACGTGCTTCCTCCCGGGGGTGATATGAGAGTTTAACCAGGTCGGTGAGGAACGC
>JAUVIY010000173.1 GCA_030592625.1 Spirochaeta sp.
ATGAGCGATCGGAAACTCCCCTGGTACACGGCATTCCTGTATCCCGTGCACTTCACATGGGTTATCATTCTGTCTGTTCATTCCATTTTCCTTTCCAGGAAAGGTCGGGGGTATATGTGGAAAGGTCGTACCGTCCGCTGATAAGGGAGTCGGCGTTCCGCCGTCGGCTCAGAATCGTCGGTTCTTATTTATTCTATCCTTTCCTGTGGATGACGTTTATTCCCCTTTATCGACTGCGGGTGTCCGGGAAGAGCCGCCTGAAAACTCCGGGGGCGGCCGTCTCTATCATGAATCACTGCATCTATTTCGAGTGGTTTTTTGTCTGGCACGCAGCCTGGCCACGAATAGTCAGATTTACAGCGGAGGAGGCCAATATTCTTCGGCCGGACGCCGGATGGTTCAACTGGATAATGGGGGTTATGGGAATCCCTGAGGACCATCCCATGGCAATTGCAGCCACCGTTCGGAGATGCCTGAATAATGGTGAAATGGTCCATTTCTTTCCTGAAGGTGTTCTGAAACCACGGAATCAGAGACCCGACGGATTCATGATCGGAGCTGCATGGTTCGCCTGTCTCCACGAGGTTCCGCTGATACCCGTTACAGAAGTGCTTTTACAGCGACCGATTCATCGTTTTCTGTCATGGTGGCCGCCCGGCATAAAGTTAGTTGTAGGAGAACCGATGCATCCCTGTGATTTCCACAAACCCGGAGAGCGACTGCGTCACCGTGCAACCCGTATGACCGGACAAGTCGAGAAAACCATCCGGGAAACTATCATTCGGGAAGGAAACGGATACGGATTGAAAGAGGAATGATTGCCGGCGCGCCAGAGGTCAGCAGAATCCGGAGTTCAGTCCACCATGGAAATCGGCTGACGGGTGGATTCCAGGACATCCCGCCATAGCCGTCCCTCGTTATTCACCTGTTTTCGCTTGAAGGTGGCCATCTGAATCGGAACATGCACCAGAGAATTACTCCACTGTCCGATGATGCAACCCGTTCGTCCGGTCATGGCTGTATGAACCGCATTGGCGCCCAGGCGTGCACAATAATGGGAATCCACTGGATTGGCCGGAGCGGCCCGTATGATATAGCTCGGATCGATATACTTGATGTTTGCCTCCCGCCCCCGGCCGATAAGATAGTCTTTTATGGCGCTCTTGATATGCAGACCGATGTCTCCATATGATTTGTTTCCTGAAGCATCCTTTCCATCCTTTCCGGAGTTGAGCAGATCCTGCCCCGCACCTTCGGCAACGAGGATAACCGCATGTTTGCGCCGATTCAATCGACCTTCGAGGCTCTTGAGCAGGCCATTGTCTCCCTCCAATTTGAAAGGGATTTCAGGAATGAGACAGAAGTTTACGTCACTGGTAGAAAGTGTCGTATGGGCGGCGATGAATCCTGCGTCCCGGCCCATGACTTTCACCAGACCGATACCGTCAGGGGCACTTTTTGCTTCCACATGTGCGGCGCTTACGGCCTCAACGGCCTTGGCCACTGCCGTATTGAAACCGAAGGATTTCTGTACGAACATAATATCGTTATCGATGGTTTTTGGAATGCCGACACAGGCGATTTTGAGGCCTCTTTTGGCGATTTCTTCTGAAATTTCCAGGTTGCCGCGCTGGGTTCCGTCCCCGCCTATAGTAAACAGAACATTAATATTCATCCGCTCCAGAGCATCCACAATGGGCTCAACCTCGCCATAACCACGGGAAGAACCGAGCAGCGAGCCTCCCAGATTATGAATATCATCCACAACATCAGGGTTGAGCAGCATGGGAGTGAGGTTGAATTCCGGCCGGAATCCCCGATATCCGTAACGGATTCCGCTGATTCGCTCAACACCGTAGAAATACCAGAGAGTCCGGGTGATGGCCCGTATGACGTCATTCAGGCCCGGACAAAGCCCTCCGCAAGTGACAATTGCGGCATGTACATGGCTGGGGGCGAAATAGATTTTCTCCCGGGGGCCGGCTTCTTCGAGCATCCAGGCCGGATCATAGTCGGGGCCGACGTTGGAAGCGTCGGTTGAATTGGACCGCAGAATGTATTGATCGTTCCGGGTATAATTGGCGATGGCATCTCCGTATTTCGTCGAGTAGGGTTTGGGAGAGTGAACTTTACAGGGTCCGAGCGTTGTGATACGAAAGTCATATTTAATCTTGTCGGCCATAACAGCTCCTTCTGTATTGAATATGGCGGAGAGATGTATCTTGCGCAAGCACAGAAAGTCTTCCCACGTTCCCGAACGAAATGGTAACGTTTTTCAAACGAAGGAGAAACTCATGAGAATTCTCATCGTCGGCGGTGCCGGCTACATAGGCAGTCATGTATGTCATGCGTTTGTCGACCGGGGTGACACGGTGGCTATACTTGATAATTTCTCGACCGGCAGCCGTGTGAATTACCCTGTGAACACTGAAGTTTTCGAAGGTGACATCATGGATAATTCTTTTCTTGAGAAAGCATTATCCCTCGGCTGGGACGGAGTTGTACACCTGGCTGCATTCAAGGCCGCCGGCGAATCGATGACTGATCCGGGGAAATATGCTGCTAATAATATCTGCGGAACCATCAATCTCCTTAATGCCATGGCGGATGCGAACTCACCTCCTCTGGTATTCTCTTCTTCAGCAGCCATTTTCGGTGAACCGGTTCGGCTGCCTATTGACGAGGATCATCCCAAAGAACCGGAAAATTTTTATGGCTTCACGAAGTTGGAAATCGAAAACCTGCTGGATTGGTACGACCGTCTCAAGGGAATCAAATCGGCGGCACTCCGTTATTTCAACGCCGCCGGGTATGATGGTGACGGCCGGGTAACCGAGCCTGAAAGAGATCCTCAGAACCTTCTGCCGATTCTGATGGAAGCCGCAGCGGGTATCAGGGACGAAGTAATCATCTACGGTAACGATTACGATACACCTGACGGCACTTGTATCAGGGATTATGTCCATGTCAGCGACCTGGCCGATGCCCACGTCCTTGCGATGGACTACCTGTGCCGGGAGAATCACAGCCTCAAGGTGAACCTGGGAAGCGAATCTGGTATCAGCGTAGCCCGGATGGTACGGGAGGCCATCCACATTTCAGGTGTTGAGTTTCCCAACAGGGTCGGACCAAGGCGTCCGGGAGATCCTGCCAATCTGGTTGCAACTTCAGCTCTGGCAAAAAACCTCCTGGGCTGGGAAGCCATACGGAGTGATGCCGAATCTCTGCTTGCGAGCACCTGGGATATTTACAGAAACCTCAAAAATTAAAGGTATCATACCAAAGGGCAGAGCCCTGAGACGATTTTATAATACTACTCTTGTAAAGTTTAATGACGATCATTACACTCGACATTATCAACTTTCCCGGGAGAATCATCATGATTGCCAATAACATCACGGAATTAATCGGTAATACTCCGCTGGTCAGGCTTAATAAACTTTCTGATAGTGACGGAGCGGAGATTTATCTCAAACTTGAATCTTCCAATCCGATGGGCAGCGTGAAAGACCGCCTCGGATTGGCAATGATACGGGACGCGGAGGAGAAGGATCTTCTGGGCCCTGAGTCCCTCATCGTCGAGCCTACCAGCGGTAACACAGGTATCTCACTGGCATTCATCTGCGCTCAGAGAGGTTATAGGCTCGCCCTGACCATGCCCGAGTCCATGAGCATCGAACGTCGCCGTATTCTTACGGCACTGGGGGCGACACTGTATCTCACACCGGCTCATGAGGGCATGAGCGGTGCCATACAAAAGTCGGAAGAACTTGTCAAGGAGATTCCACAGGCCTTAAGTCTGAAGCAGTTCGATAATCCGGTGAACCCGGCTTTCCACGAAGCCACTACTGGGCCTGAAATCTGGCAGGATCTGAATGGGGACATTGACGCATTCGTCGCCGGTGTGGGTACAGGGGGTACATTCACCGGAGTATCGCGTTATCTGAAGAAGAAAAATCCGGCCGTGAAGACTGTGGCCGTCGAGCCTGAATCATCAGCAGTACTTTCGGGCCGCCCAGCCGGTCCACACAAGATTCAGGGCATAGGAGCCGGTTTTATTCCCGGGGTGATGGATGTCGATCTGATGGATGAAATCATAACCATCAGCTCCGAAGAAGCCGGTAGAGTCGCAAGAAGACTGGCAAAAGAAGAAGGAATTTTCGTCGGTATTTCCGCCGGTGGAAATGTGGCCGCAGCAATGAAACTGGCCGCTATGAATGAGAATAAGGGGAAAACCATCGTCACTGTGGGATGCGACACGGGAGAGCGTTATCTGAGTACATGGCTTTATCAGGAGGAGGAGAAATAATGGGTTTTTCAACGACTGCGATTCATGAAGGATGGGGGCCTGAGAATTCCGTCAGGGCCGTTCCGGTTCACAGAACAACCGCATATAATTTCAGGGATACCGGCCACGCCGCCGATCTTTTCGCCCTCAAAGAGCTTGGTCATATCTACACCAGGCTCAATAACCCCACCCAGGATGTTCTCGAAGCACGTCTGGCGGCCCTTGAGGGAGGAAGCGGCGCCCTGGCACTGTCATCCGGCACCGCCGCTATTTTCAACAGCATCATCAATGTGGCGAAGCAGGGTGATGAAATTGTGGCATCCACCGAACTGTACGGAGGCACCTACACCCAGTTCAAGGATATACTTCCACAGTTCGGAATTAAGGTCAATTTCGTCAATCCCCACGATCTATCCGCCTGGAAAGCCGCATCAAATAAGAAGACAAGAGCCTTTTATTACGAAACCATCGGGAATCCGTCACTCATGGTTCCCGATTTCGATGCAATCAGGAAAGTTGCGGAAGAGATTCATGTTCCGATTATTGTCGATGCCACATTCACAACACCCTACTTGTTGAATCCCATCGATCACGGGGCCGATGTGGTAATACATTCCCTCACAAAATGGATCGGAGGCCATGGAACCGCCTTGGGAGGAATCGTCATAGAAGCCGGTAAGTTCGACTGGACAGATCCGAAGTTCTCCACATTCAACGAACCTGATACCGGTTATCACGGCCTGCGCTATGCTCACGATCTGGGTGATCTCTCACCTATGGCCTTTGTCCTGCGAATGCGTCTGGTGCAGCTGAGGAATCTTGGAGCCTGTCTGAGCCCTGATAACGAATGGATGTTTCTCCAGGGACTCGAAACTCTGGCTCTGAGGATGGAACGACATTCGTCCAATGCCGCTAAAGCGGCCGGATATCTGGCATCTCATCCCGCTGTATCCTGGGTTCGGTATCCCGGGCTGGAAAGGGGAAACAAAAACTACCCGATTGCCGCCGGATATCTGAAGAAAGGTTTCGGAGGTATGGTGGTTTTCGGCATTAAAGGCAGCAGGGAAGCCGGTGCGAAATTTATCGAATCCCTGGAGCTGTTCAGTCATGTAGCCAATGTGGGCGATGCCAAGAGTCTGGCTATCCATCCGGCATCCACGACTCATTCCCAACTCAGCGAGAAGCACCTGAAGGTAGCAGGAGTCGGATCCGATCTGATCAGGCTTTCTATAGGAATCGAAGATATCGAAGACATCCTGGAGGATCTGCAGGGAGCATTGAAGAAAGCTGCCGGATAAAGTATACGACAAAAGATACGCAAACAATTATACTTGAAGACATGAATGCTCTATGTGAGTCGATACTCGAAGAGCTGGATGAATATGTCGTCCAGCTGGAAGACTTTCGAGAGACTGTACTGTCCACCATGGTTATGGTGAATGAAATCCCGGCACCTACCTTCAAAGAACGGAACAGGGCAGTTTTTCTCGTCGACCGGTTCAGTGAACTGGAAATGCTCAATGCTTCAGTCGATGAGAAAGATAATGTCCTGGGCATCGTTCCCGGTCGGGTGGGAGACAGGGATATACTGGTTGTTGCACATCTTGATACTCTTTTCAATGAAACTGTCGATCATACCGTCACCCTTGAACCGAACATGGCCATCGGGCCGGGGGTAAG
>JAUVIY010000133.1 GCA_030592625.1 Spirochaeta sp.
ACGCCTTTATTTTCCACGATTGTGAGCTGTCTCTATCTTGCAGTTGTCCCGGGAGCCGGATTATGGGTGGGTTGTGCTGTTCTGATTATGGGGTCGGTGCTGAGCTGGCAATCGTTTTCCGGTTATCCCCCGAGTGCCGGGCGAAAGGCGCAGTAGACTGCGTTCTATCCCGGGGTTTTCTACCAACGTCCCATCGGATAATCTGTTGATGCGCCATGAGTAAAACCAACAAGACAATCGCATTCACCGGTGGTGGCACCGCCGGTCATGTTTTTCCGGCATTCCCCGTCATTGAACGTGTCCGAAAGGCGGGTTTCGACGTTGTCTGGATCGGATCCCGGGACGGAATGGAAAAGGCACTGTTGGAACAGGCCGGTATCCGGTACTTCGGTGTTCCTTCAGGTAAGCTCCGTCGTTATTTCTCTTTCAGGAATTTAACTGACCTCTTCCGTATCATCGCCGGTTTTTTCGCTTCCCTGCGGATTCTGCGCCGGGAGAAACCGCTGGCCCTGTTCTCCAAGGGCGGTTTTGTGACTGTTCCCCCTGTGGCCGCCGCGCGGATTCTGAAAATCCCGTCACTGACACACGAGTCTGATGTGGATCCTGGATTGGCCACCAGGCTGAATCTCAAACTGGGTGCCAGGGCGCTGGTGTCCTATGAAAAGTCCCTGACCTTTCTTTCCCTAAAAAAGCGGATGGGTGCCGTAATAGTCGGGAATCCGGCACGGGACGCGATTTTCTCCGGAAATTCCGCCGAAGGCCGCCGTCTTGCCGGTTTGGCTCCGGACGATAAACGCCCTCTGATACTCGTTCTCGGCGGTTCCCAGGGCGCCCGTGAAGTGAATAACCTTGTTACAGGATGCCTGGACAAAATTCTGCCCATAGCCGCCGTCGTGCATCAGACCGGTTCCGGTAACTCTTCAAGGCCTGATTCCGACGGATATATGAGCCGCCCGTTTTTCATGGAGGAACTTCCTTATTTTCTGGCCGCCGCCGATCTGGCCGTTTCCCGTTCCGGTGCCGGATCGGTCTGGGAATTCGCGGCAACCGGGACTCCGGCCATTTTCATCCCCTTAAGGGATGCAACCCGGGGAGATCAGTTATTAAACGCTTCGATGGCCGATGAATCGGGAATGTCGGTTACACTGGAGAAAGGAGCCGATGACGATATGCTGGGGAATCTTGTGACGGAGCTGATCTCGGACCCCCAACGCCGCAGGATAATGAGTGAAGCGGCTTCGGCCTACCCGGCCCGGGAAGCGGCGGACCGGATCGCTGCCGTGTTGATGGAGTATGCCACATGACCTTGACCGATGCTTTCATACTTATACTTGCGGCCGCCGGAACGATTTACGGAATCATCCGGGGGGTCCGGCCGGCGCTTTATCTGTTTGTTACCTTTCTGGCGGCTTTACTTGCCGTCATGCTTCTCACTGTTCCTCTGGAGAACCTCATTCTCGATCTGACCGGAGTCGGATCGGAGAATTATCCCGATGCACCGGCTGTCGCTGTACTGATTCTGGAAGGCCAGAGTGGAAATGCATATCTGGCGGCCTTCATTCCAACCTTTCTTACCTTCTTCCTTCTTCTGGCTCTCGGTGTCGGCGGGGTACTGCTGGGGCATTTTTTCAGGGATGCATTCAAAAACACACTCTCCAGACTGTTTGGAGCGATTTTCGGGCTCTGCGCCGCCGCCGCCGCCGCACTCTTGCTGGCGGTTCAGCTGGTCCGTATGCCATGGCCTCCGGCCGGTGAAATGTTCAGGTACAGCCTTATCATTTCCGCCGTTAATCATTTTACCGAATCGCTGATTCCGGCTCTGACGGGTGGAATCTGATGTTTGAAAATCTCCTGCACCAGGAAAAAATCGTTGCCCGTCTCCGGCATGACGTCGCGGAGAAATCGGTCCCACCGGCCATGCTGTTCTCCGGACCCTCGATGTCCGGTAAGCTTACCGCCGCTCTGGAACTGGCTCGGACCCTCTCCTGCGAGAAAGATGGCGAATGGAACTGTCCCTGTGGTCATTGCCGATTCCATCGAGCCCTGGCGCACCCTCGAACTATCCTGGCGGGCAGTCGGGATCTGACACCGGAAATAGCAGCTTCCGCAGAAGTCCTGCGAAGGGATACATCCGATACGCCACGATTCCTGCTGGTTCGATCCGCCAGGAAGCTGCTGCGGCGTTTTGATCCCGTGCTCTGGGAAGGGGAGGAGAGAAAACTCGTCAAAGCCCGCCCCGTCATGGAGAGGTTGGCCGAAACTATCGATAATTTACTTCCCGGCAATCCGCTTCCTGAAGGAAAGAAACTCGAAAAGCTCCTCGATTCACTTGTTGACGACTGCGCGATCATTCAGAAATCGCTACCGGCGGTACTCCCCGTCGCCCATGTTCGGCATATAACAAGCTGGGCCGTCCATTCGGCCGGTGGGGATCATAAGACTGTCATCATCGACGCCGCGGACAGGATGCCCGATGCTTCCAGAAACGCCTTGTTGAAATTTCTCGAAGAGCCGCCGGCCGACACGACGGCCATACTGTTAACCGACCGGAAATCCATGCTGCTCCCTACCATTGTTTCCCGCCTGAGGGATTATTCCTTCAAGATCCGCCGGCCTGCCGAAGAGGCGGAAGTCCTCCGGCGGGTTTTCCGGGAAGACGACAAGCGATGGGGTGGACTGATTGAGTACTTCAGGGCCTGGCGGAGTGGCCCTTCAGAACGTATGAAAGAGGCTGCGGCGATGTTCATCGACCAGGCGACGGCCGGCGATCCGACTTTTCCGAAGGAAGTTTCGGAAATCAGGGAACAGCCGGATTTCATCGCTTTCCTTGAGGCGGTCAGTTGTGAGCTGCAGCAGCGCTGGACCGATACGGATTCTCCGGATCACCGACGCGCAGCACTGGAAACCGAATGGCTTCGGAATGCCAGGATACGGGCCGAAAGCCTGAATATGCCGGTACCTCTCATCCTCAGGGGACTCTATTCCTCTATGGGTACCCTCTGATGCGGAAACTCATCCGGCGGGCTCTGAAAAGCCTTGACCGCCTGAATCATGAAAGGCTGCATAACCTGGTTCAGGAACTGGTTAAGGATAACGAACAGTTGGAGATTGTTCTCTCTTCCATACATGGTGGTATTCTGGTAACCGGACAGGATGATCGGGTCATCATGATCAACAACCCGGCCAGAAGGCTGTTGCCCCTTTCCACTTCGGACCCGGTGGATCAGCCGGCCTGGGAGGTTATCGCATCGGCGGATCTTTCCAATTTCGTTCGGGCCGCTTTGGAAGAGGACCGGGGATCACCGATGAGGGATTTTCCGATACAGCATCGAGATCGGAATCTCATCCTGAGCTGCGGCATCCTCCCTCTGGTGGATCAGGGCAGAATCGTGGGCAGTATGCTCTATATTGAAGATGTCACCGAAGTCAGGGCGGAAGAAGCCAGGCTCAAACGGGCCGAGGGGCTGGCGTCTCTCACGACAATGGCCGCAGGGGTCGCTCACGAAATCAAGAATCCCCTGGCCTCCATGAGTATCCATCTTCAGCTGATGAGGAGGCAGATGCAGGGAGAATGTGCCAGTCCCGAAGAACTGCAGGAATCTCTGGAAATCCTCGAGGAGGAAACCGAGCGTCTGAACAATATTGTTTCGGATTATCTCTTTGCGGTTCGTCCCCAGGATTCCCGGCCTCTTCCAGCTGACGTTAATGCTTTAATTACCGAATTGGTTCAGTTCCTGCGTTATGAGATGGAGGACGCCCATGTTCGTGTCCTTCCGCTTCTGGATGAATCCATTCCGTCCATTCAGTTGGATGAGGGTGCGATGAAGAGAGCGCTGCTGAACCTCATCAAGAACGCAATAACCGCTATGCCTGAGGGCGGAGAGCTTCGACTTCAGACCCGGAGAGACGGGGATAACGTATTGATCCTGGTCAGCGATACCGGTGTGGGAATCCCGGAAGAGCTGCAGGGTAAGATTTTCGAACCATATTTCACCACCCGGGATACCGGTTCGGGTCTTGGACTTACCGTCGTTTATAAAGTGGTGAAGGAACACGGTGGAGATCTTCATATGGACTCACAACCCGGGCGAGGTACGACGTTCCGGATTTCAATACCCGTTCCCCAGAGTGAACGGAAACTCCTTTCGGGAGGGGACTCATGACGTTCAGGATACTCGTCGTCGACGATGAGAAGAATATCCGTTCCGGACTGGCCAGGGCGCTGGAAATGGACGGGTATGAAGTAATCCAGGCCGAGGATGGGCAGGAAGCACTCAAGATGATGGTGAAATCTGAAATAGACCTCATCATTGCCGATCTGCGGATGCCGAAGGTTTCCGGAGAAGAGCTTCTCAAGAGAGTGGTTTCCGCCTATCCCACTATTCCGGTGATTATACTCACCGGGCATGGAACGGTGGACAATGCAGTTCAGGCCATGCGCAACGGAGCTTATGATTTTCTCACCAAACCGGTGAATCTCGAACGACTCGGGCTTCTGGTTAAGAGGGCTCTGGGACGCAGGGAGCTGGCACGGAAACACCAGGAACTCCAGGCCGAGGTGTTCAGGCTTGAAAAACGTAAGAGCGGTGCCGAGATACTCGGCAAGAGCGCTCCGATGCACCGGGTGTTCGAACTGATCGAGCAAGTGGCTCCCACCAGGGCGACTGTCCTGATAACCGGTGAAAGCGGTACCGGCAAGGAGCTGGTGGCCAATGCCCTGCACAACCAGTCACCCCGTAAGGATGCACCTCTTATCAAAGTCCACTGTGCCGCACTCTCCGAGTCCTTGCTGGAATCAGAGCTTTTCGGCCATGAAAAGGGTGCCTTCACGGGAGCGGCGGGACAGCGCAAGGGACGTTTCGAGCTCGCCGACGGCGGCACGATTTTCCTGGATGAGATCGGCGAGATTGATCAGTCCACTCAGATTAAAATACTCCGGGTATTACAGGAAAGGAGCTTCGAACGGGTTGGCGGTGAAAAAACACTGACAGTGGATGTCCGTATCATCGCGGCAACCAACCGCAATCTCAAAGCGGAAGTGGCTGCCGGCCGGTTCCGGGAAGACCTTTACTACAGACTGAGCGTTGTGAACATTCATCTGCCCGCCTTGAGAGAACGGCCGGAAGATGTCCCTCTTCTGGCGGCCCGATTCCTGAAGGAATGCGCCGAAGAAAACGGCAGGGATATACAGGGGCTGGAACCTAAAACCGCCATGGCCCTGGGATCGTATCGCTGGCCTGGAAATGTCAGGGAACTGAGAAACGTGGTGGAAAGTGCTGTGGTGTTGAGTAAAGGATCATACCTCACACCCGATGATCTGCCTCCTCATGTCATTGAACGCAGTGACGAGGACGGTATACGTATAAAGCTGGGTATACCCATGGCGGAAGCTGAGAAGATTATTATACGGGCCAATCTGAATGCTTATGGCGGTAACAAGAGCCGCACTTCGGAAGTTCTGGGGATCGGACGTAAGACCCTCCATCGGAAAATCCATGATTATGGCATGGAATCCGAGTTCATCAGGAGCGGGGGCGACGAGGGTGTTTCTACTTGACGGTACGAAGGGACCGAATCTATATTGGAAATCAGCATGTATGAAGACATAGATCCGACTCCGCTGAACGAACTGGCCCATGCCCTCGCACAGGCGGACGATCCCGAAATGATAAAAGGTTTCCTGGAGAGTCTGCTCACCGGGAATGAGGTGAATGATATTTCCTCGCGCTGGACCCTGGTCAGGCTTATCGACCGCGGAATGTCCCAACGGACCATATCCCGTGAACTGGGTTTGAGCCTGTGCAAGATAACCCGGGGTTCGAGAGAATTGAAGAAAGACAATTCACCCTTCGCTCATATGATCCGTTTATACCAGCAGTCCTCCTGAATCCCTTATCATTTCAACGCCCGATTTCTTTGATCCTCACTGTTACAGGTCTGTCGGACAAGTCTGCATCCAGGGGTAAACCCATGGCAAGCGACCAGACCCGTCTTTCGCCTTTGGACATTGGAGGTTCTTCCCTGCTGACTGCATTATGGGAATAATCCTGCAGATCTGAACCGAGGGATAAGTCCAGGGACAGATATGACAAATCTCCGATCCCTGTATTTTTAATGGCCAGATCCATCAGCAGTACCTGCCTGTCGTAGGCTTCGATTGTCTTAAAGCTGCGGATTTCTGCTGAAAGGGAAGTACCGTCGGGTCGGGCGGCGTCCCATACAATCCCGGGTTCAGAGGGAATCCACTGTGGTATGTCCTGAGAAATCTCCATCTCAAAGGGTATCAGTTCCAGCCGATCGACATTTTCTTCTGAGTCGGCCAGCCACCTGAATAACGACAGGACTTCGCTGTCACCTGGAATCAGGATCGGCGCCGTTTCATCCCTGACGGTCCAGGGTACTGCGAACAGGGCATTACCGGCGGCATCACGGCCCCGGATAAGGAGTTTGAGTTTTCCCAGATAACCGTTTGATGTTCTCAGGCGCCCGCGAATATTCATGAAAGATGCATCATTCCGGCGGCCAACGGTTGCAAGAATTATTTCCGCGTCCAGATTGCCGCCTGTCAGACCTGCGGTGTCGACTTCGATATTTCTCGATTCCGGTGTCGCTTCACCGCTCAGTACAAATGAGGAATTGCCTGAAATGCCGGACGCCGGACTGAAGAGATTCACAACCCAGTCCATCTGCCACCAGATCATAGCTCCCAGGAGTCCGGCAAGAACGAGTGCCGGTATGATGTAACGTTTGTATCTGACGGCCAGGAAGTCTGCATTCATCCTGCGGTATTCCTGGAGAAACTGTCTGGCTTCCATGTCTCGGGGATTCAGATCCAGGGCCTTTCGGGCCAGCTTTATGGCACGTTGACGGTCGTTACGGCCGTAACCAATCTCCAGCGATCTCTGGAGATAGACTCCGGCCAGTTCGAGCCTGGGACGGGAGTCCATGGGCCGCAGCTGGGACGCCCGGGCCAGTTCCGCCGCCGCCTGACCGTATGAATTTCCGGCCAAAGCGGTGCGAGCACGGCGGATGTGATTTTCCGCCAACAGATCCAGTTTATCCCTGTCGCTTTCGGTCAGGCGAATTTCTCTTCTCAGTGCTCTCAATTCGGCAGGGGAGGGTGGTTCGTCTTCCGGCCAGTTCTCCA
>JAUVIY010000192.1 GCA_030592625.1 Spirochaeta sp.
GCTCCGGTTCGGGGGTGGTCTTGCAACCTGCAAAGCTGAGTATGAGTACAACGGACAAGGTCGTAATCAGGATTCGCAAAGGGCGTGATATCTTCATGTCCGGACCTCCTGCAATTATGAGTCTAGCATGAGGCTATAGAGGCGTCAAACCAGGCCCGCTTTTCTCGTAAGAAAAGTAGAGTGTTCCCCACCTTGTCACACTTTTGTCAAAACCCCGGTATTTTCCATTTCAAGCAGAATCAACACTTTCCCGGAGTTAAATGAAGTGTATTAGCGGGTTTTGTGACAAGGTGGGGAACACTCACTAAGTAAAGCGATCTGAAGCTATATTAAATTGCCCGTACCTTACCCGGAGCCGCCCTCGGCGACTTCTCGCATTTTTAATGAACGATCCATTGAATCCGATGTTTTCTTTTCCGCGGTACGACGCGCCATTAGTCGGCTTGGGAATGGCCAGGCAAGCTTGACCGCTTCTCTCGCTTTCCTCGGTGTTCGGAATAAAAAACGCCGCCCCGGAAGGGCGGCGTGCAGTGAACAGGTCCGTTGGTCCGCTACTCAGAGTAAAACAGGGACCGTTCGGTTTCGACATCGAAGAACTGCACCTTGTCCACATTGGGGGTGAAGTTCACTTCATCACCAACCTTGAACTCGTTCTCAGGAAGGGAACGGGCAATATACTGGTTTTCCTTGGTATCGATATAAAGATGAGTTTCGTTACCCAGGGGCTCGATAACCGAAATCGATGCATTGAGGTTATTAGCCTCGGGTTTCTTGGTGAACGTCAGGTCTTCAGGTCTCACACCCATGTGTACTTTCCTGCCGAGGTAGGACTTGATTACTTCTTCCTTGTCCTTCGGTATGACGATGGTCATGCCCTCTTCTTTCGCTATGATTTTGCCGCCCTCTTCGATGACTTCCGCAAGTGCGATGTTCATCGGAGGAGATCCGATGAATCCCGCAACGAAACGGTTGATGGGATCGTTGTAGAGCTTGAGAGGAGAACCGATCTGCTGAATGAGTCCACTTTTCATGACGACAATCTTGTCGCCCATGGTCATGGCTTCAATCTGGTCGTGGGTGACATAAATAATAGTGGCCTGCAGTCTGGTGTGGAGCGCGGAAATCTCGGCACGCATCTGGACGCGCAGCTTGGCATCAAGGTTGGAAAGCGGTTCGTCGAACAGGAACACTTTCGGTTTACGGACGATGGCACGACCGACGGCGACCCGCTGTCGCTGACCACCGGACAGAGCTTTCGGCTTCCGCTCAAGGAGCTCTTCAATATCCAGAATCTGGGCCGCTTCTTTCACACGGGCTTCAATTTCGGCCTTTGGGAACTTGCGAATACGCAGTCCGAATGCCATATTTTCATATACGGTCATATGGGGATACAGGGCGTAGTTCTGGAACACCATGGCGATGTCCCTGTCCTTGGGTGCTTCGTCGTTCATCCGTTTGCCGCTGATGAAGAGATCGCCGTCGGTGATGTCTTCCAGTCCCGCAACCATTCTGAGAGTCGTCGACTTACCACAACCGGAAGGACCGACGAGAACTACGAATTCCTTGTCCTTGACTTCGACATTAACCTTGTCGACCGCTTTAACATTACCATCGTAAATCTTGGTGATGTCCTTCAATGAAACTTCTGCCATTTGGCATACCTCCCCCGTTTAAGGGTTTATTTTATTAGAGGCAAGATTAACCCGTTTATTTACAATTGTCAAATGTTCGTGTTGACCTCTGGCGCGCAGAGGCCACATTCATTCCGCTTCGGCCAGGGACGAGAGATCCCATTTACGGTAAGCCTCGGAGAGAGACATGATGTTTCCGGTATCGGAAACGGCGGACTGAAACCAGGGTGCGATAACCTCGTCACGAATCCTGGGCCAGCGGTGCGGCAGGGATTCGGGTACCGACAGGTAATGCCCCTCGGGAATCATGCCTTTCATTACGGGATAATGTCGGATCAGAATCGATTCATTCACCTCCGGCAGGGACGATAGCCCCCCAAGAAATCCGAATACGGTGATTCCGTCCCTCTCCCAGCAGGCCATGAGCCGGGACTGGGTTTCAGGAAGCATCAACCAATGGATAAAACGTGATGAGGTGTCAGGTGAACCCGATTTTGAAGGAATCCCGGCTGATATGACGGCTATTACGGGAATCGTCCGAGGGCCGCTGAAGTACCGGAGGCTTAACTGATCGGCTGTTATATCCGGCAGTAATGCCCAGTTTTTAAAACTGGTTCTGGCGAAGAGTATGCGCCCCTCAAGTATCAGATACTCATCGGGGACATAACGGTAGTGTTTGTTGAAATCGGTATCCGACTTCATATCTCCGGCGGTTTCCAGTATCCAGTTTCGGGCTTCTTCGACAATCACTGCGAGGGATGCATTATCGAAGTGATCCATTCCCGTAACGAACACAGTTGGGTATCTGACAGCCAGGAAATCGGTGAAACTTCGGGGATTCCAGTTCGGGGAAAATCCCATCCGGATCAACCGGCCCTCGTCATTGACTGCCGAGAAGGGGGCAGAAGCCTCCCGCAGTTCTCCCGGGCGGACCACCATCGGATCAGGCAGTTCGGATAATACCGTTCCTTTGCCCATTATCAGGGGAAGTTCAAAGGAAAGAGGTGTCAGGTAGTACCGGCCTCGGGAATCTGCAGGACCCGCAAGGGCCTCGTAAACGGGGAATTCGTATTCGGTCGGGCGCAAGAGGTCAACAATCTCCGGAGATGACAGGTGAGCACCAATCACCAGATCGGGTTTTTCGGTCTCAATCATTTCGGCATTGATGACGGGTACGTGGCGGATGGTGATAATAACCTTATCATCGGCCGCATCGAAAATTTCCACAGCAGACGCCAGTTCCTTCCGATCGGTAAGTATATGGATGGTTTCAACACCATCACCGCAGGACCACAGGGTGACTAGAGCAAGAAGAAAAATAATCACCTTCATAACACGGGATGGTTTCAGCATGGCCTCACCATATGAATTGGGAGCCCGTATCGTCAATCCCGTTCCCTAGTGCTAAAATGAGGTTATAATGGTAAGTGAGGAAGATGATGGCCGTACAGGATTATGAAATCAATACACAGATCGACAGAATTGCCGATCATGTCGATACCATACTCAACAATGCCTTTATCCGAAAGTCTCTTTCAAGGATTGTGATTTCCCACGAATACCAGGCGGGAATGGATATCCTGCTGTCTCGGTCGGAGGCTTATAAAATCAACGGATATCTGTTCGACGAGATATACAGGGGTATCCTGGGTCTCGCCATGTGGTCGTATCGTGCCCGAACCGAGATGCTCCCCGAACTTAAATACCATCTTTCCGGTGAATCGATGCCGGAGATGGACCGAATCCGCGAGCAGATGGCCCTGGAAAACCTGAAAAGCAATCTGAATATACTGGCCGATATAATCAATAATCTCTATGTGAAAACTGTTGCCGCCGACAAGGCATCTCATAAAAGAAAACCCCCGGTTTACCTGCGGATAAAAGAGCTTGGGAACCTTGGTCAGTTCCTGACCTCCGATACCCGTGGACTGATGCATTAAAGCTGAAAGACTGACTTTTCAGACATCCGGAAGGGCATGATAATCGTTGACAGTATATTGAGTTCTCTCCTAAAGTATGGGCATGGCGAAATCATCCGAGAAGGTCTCGAATTCTGATGCCGGTCTGCTCGGTTTCTTTTCAGGGCTTTTCTCAGGCTTCCTTGGCGGTTCAGATTCCGATAGAGAGAAGAAAAGGCAGCTGAAAGATATCCGCAGGGAACTCAAAAAACGTGGCCGATTTTTCAAGATCAAGGGCGATCTCGCCCAGCCCGGTATGGCCAAATGGTTTCATGAAATCTACAAGATTGCAGGACCTGCGGACATCCTTCTGGAACGGTACGGCAGCTCCGATCTGCTGAAAACGGTTCTAGTAGAGAGTTTTCTTTCTGAAGATGTGCGGAACATCGTCGGCAATCTCAATCCCGACCGTATCAAGGAACGGGTGGAAAAAACCAGGGATGTGAAAGTTCTCTCCGAGCAGGTAAAGGAAGAACTGATTTGTCTGTATACCGCCCTGGATGTCAAAACCGCTAAAAGGGTGAATAAGCTCTACAACGATCTGTACCGGCTTCAGTCCTTTGCCCGCTACCCGTTCCATTTTATTCTGAAAAAATTCGATTCCATGCTTCCCGACCGGGATTTCACCTATATCCCCCGATTTGAGGCCATCAACGGGCAGTATATCAAAGACGATCTGATGGAATTCCTCGATGTCTATTATGCCCTGGATGATAATGCCGAATGGGACGTCCTGTTCGACGTTCTCAAGAAGTACAGAGACCTGGACATCGTTTCCAGAGCTGCCTGGAAGAAAATCCTCCAGGGGCGGAAGGAGATGCTGAAAACCAGGACTCTTGATCTGGTTATCAGGTATCTGGACGAGAATCCCTCCTGGACCGCTATGCCGGAAAACACCAATTATGAGATAGTCGAGGATTATTTCAAACGCATCAAAATCAGTGCCAACCTTACGATTCAGGAAAACCTGAGGGACCGCAGGAAGCGACAGATTGAGAATCTTCTGATGAAGCTTTACGGCACCACTTCGGTGAGCCGGACCCATTTTTATACCGAGCGGGAAAATCTTACCTTTCACAAAAAGATGCTGCCGGGATATAAATTCGTAGAACCCATCAATTACCTTAAAGCCTTTTTTCTCGACTATTGCAAGAGCAAGATCCGGATTCTTGTTGACCTCCTGCTCATCCAGGGTAAATGGTCTACCAAATTATCATCTCAGCAGTTCTCAGAGGCCTATCATCAGCTCCTTTCCCTGTCCGATCAGCTGGCCGGCTTTGACACGGGACTGTCGGATGACGGTCCGACAGGGAGCAAAGTGAAGCGTCTCTTGAGGCAGTCGACCCGGGACCGCTCCGCTCTGGTCACTTTGAAAAAAGTCCTTGTTGAGGTGAATAACGAGGCAAAGGTGATTATCAATTCCTCGGCGCAGAACCTGATAATTCTGGGCAAGAGCATCAAGCAGTTACTCGACGAATACAAAGCCGAGGGTCAGGAAATCATCATCAACTGGAAAGAAATTGAAGGGTGGGCCGAGACTCCTGTCGAAGAGCAGATGTCCGAGGTTTATACACAGATTTACTACCTGGTGCAGTTACTGCAGCTGTATATGAAAGATAAAAAATAGTTTTCCCTCCATGACTCCTGAGAGCTTGCGGTGAAGCACCCTTGGCCCTAGCGGTGACTTCGTCATCCGACGGGCCTGCGGGCACTTCCCTCCAACTCTCAGGAGTCATGAATATCTCTTACAGCTTGCGGTGCTTGCGGCATCCGACAAGCCCTCCGGCACTATTCTCCTGCTCTCTGAAATCACTAAAATCTCTGTTGGCTATCGGTGAC
>JAUVIY010000233.1 GCA_030592625.1 Spirochaeta sp.
ACTATCAGATATCATGGGACTGTTCGTCCGTTCCGGGATGCGGAAGATGTGTTCATCGCGGAGCAGTCCGGCGGCCTTCTCACGCTGGAAAGTAGATGGGGTAATAATTATGTTCGAAACGGCAGGATTACACTCGAAGTAGAGATTCCGGTAGACGCTCTTGAAATACTCACCTTCAATGGTACTTCGGGTCATCACGATATCTCGGGACTGAGCCTGGATTCCCTGGATGCCCGTGCGGTTTCGGGGAACATCGCAATCCGGGATATTTCGGCGGAGACTGCGCTTGTGAAAGTATCCTCCGGAACGGTAACGGCGGAAAACTGGACGATAGGCAGCGGCCGGATCGAGTCGGTGTCGGGCAGTCTGAAACTCAAGTCCGTGACAGCGACGGGAACTCTGGAGCTGAATGCATCGTCAGGACGTATAACCGGTGAAGATATCGAGTCTTTGGATATAAAGAGTCGGGTAGTGAGCGGCCGGATCGTACTGAAAGTGGTATCCGGTAACCTCGTGATAAAAAGCACGTCGGGGAATGTCGATGTGGATTTTCGAAATCCCGGGAACAATATCGACATCAATACCACTTCCGGTGGAATCGACCTCGGATTACCTGCGGGGACGGATTTCACGCTGAACGCCAGGACCACATCCGGGGACATCAAAAGCGATTTTCCGGTGACGGTAAGCGGCTCGCAGAACGGCCGCAGCCTGGATGGAGTGGCGGGTTCCGGAGGTTCCCGGACGGTAACCTTAAAATCGTCTTCGGGGAATATCCGGTTGAAGGAGATACCGTCATCTTAGATTCAAGCGGCTGATGGAGCCCTTTATCTGCTTTGTATGGGCGCGAGGGCGCGCGGTGGCGTTATGAGGCGCCGCGCGCAGGCCAAAATTGCCTGAAACCTTTGCCCTGACAGCTCTCATTATTTCGTCTTTTGTTGACTCATCCTTCGGTGATTAGCCATTCATTTCCTTTTCCTGTTCAGCAGGGTGCCAATCCTATCCACGGTCTTCCCGAGACGGCCTTCATATTCCCGGGAGATTGTTTTCATCAGGTCGGGAATGGGGAGGGATTGGGGGCATTTTTCCAGACAGACACCGCAGGATGTGCATTTTGATGCCAGACCGCTTTTTCCGGAAAGGACGCCGCCGACGGTGGAAATGTAGAACATCCTCTGGGAGAAGGAGTGCTTGATGGTTTTCCATTCGTTGTACCAGTCGAATACTTCGGGGATGGAAACGCCGAAGGGGCAGGGCAGGCAGTATCGGCATGAGGTGCACCCCACGGCACCGGCCGCTTTATATGCATCCCTAACGCTTCCAATCAGTTCCAACTCAAGCTCAGACAGCATTCCGGGATGCGCCTCTCCGGCCAGGGCCAGGGTTTCATCCATGTGTGATTTTTCCGAAAATCCGGAAAGCACCACGCTCACTTCCGGCCGGTTCCATACCCAGCTCAAAGCCCAGGCCGCAGGTGATCGTTCCGGTCTTTCCTTCCAGATCCGCATCGCCTTTTCAGGGATTTTTACCGCAAGTTTACCCCCTCGAAGGGGTTCCATGATGACGACACCCAGGCCCTTCGAGGCTGCATACTCCAGACCGGCGGTTCCGGCCTGACGGCGTTCATCCAGAAGGTTGTACTGAATCTGGCAGAAATCCCAGTCCCTGGTATCCACCACCCGGATGAAATCCTCCGGCGTGCCATGCCACGAGAATCCCGTTTTCAGAATCTTGCCGGACCGCTTTGCCTCTTCCAGGAAACCAAGGATATCACGGTTCATCATCGAATCCCAGGAACCTCCGGTAACGTTGTGAACCAGGTAATAATCGATGCGATCAGTTCTGAGCCTTTTGAGCTGGTTATCCAGCATCTTCTCCATATCGTTCCGGGTGCGGGTCTGCCAGTGAGGCAGTTTTGTCGCGATGGCGATATTGTTCCGGAGGCCCTTCTCTCTGAGAAAACCCCCTATGTAGGGTTCCGATTGGCCGGCCATGTACGGAAAGGCAGTGTCGAGATAATTAACTCCTTTATCAAGAGCTTCCGAGAGCAAGGCATCCGAACGTCGACGGTCGATGCGGCCTGCCCTGGTAGGCAGCCTCATGACACCGAAACCCAGTATGGATAAACGGCGATTGTCGCCGGGCATAGTGCGGTATTGCATGATACAGAGACTATCACGAATGGAACGAAATGGTCGCCGGTTGCACCTTTTGTTTGCAGGCGCTGAACAGGTGCTTCATAATCGGAATCATCATGAGCGAAAGCCGGCCGACACCTGATGCGCTGATAATCGGGCACGCGAACATGGATCTGGACTGTCTGGGATCCCTGGCCCTGGCAAAGGCCCTTTTCCCGGACCATCAGCCGGTACGGAGCCGTCTGGCCCATCCGGCCGTCAAGGAAGTGTTGATGGTATACCAGTACGAACTGCCCCTGCTCACCCTGAAGGAAATCAAGGGTGCGGTGCCCACCAGCCTGATTGTCGTGGACACCCGGACTAAGAGCCGGATTCGGGAATTCCTGGATGCCCTGGGAGATGTTCCCGAAACCATCACCATTTACGATCATCACAGGAATGAAGAGGCCGATATTCCGGGTGCCCGGCTGGTTGAGAGCCACGAGGGGGCTGAGTCCACTTCACTGGCATTGATGTGCCGGGATACCGGGGTAACGTTAAAACCGGATATCGCCACTATTGCCCTGGCAGGAATTTACGCGGATACGGGTAACTTTACCCACAATAATACCACTCCCGGAGATTTTCAGGCGGTGAGCTGGCTGATGGAACAGGGTGCTTCCCTGAAAATGGTACGACGCTTTCTCCGGCCCCTCAGGGAACCTTCCCAGGCGGATTTGTTCCATCTGATTCTCGGAAATCTTTCATGGCGGCGTTTTCATGGTTATGTTGTCGCCCTCTCACGGGTTGAAATATCCGAGCAGACCGCGGGAGTCGCGGAGGTTGTTGACCGGGTCTTCGCCGATGAACCGGTGGATGTTCTTCTGGTTCTGGTGGATATCCGTGACAAGGGACATCATCTGGTAATCGGACGCAGTCGGAAAGAACGCTTCAATCTGCTGGAGGTGCTGGCCTCCTTTGATGGGCACGGTCATATTTCCGCCGCGTCGGCCCTGGTGAAGGACAGCCGGGAGGTATGGAATGAGCTGCTGAAGCGACTGGAGGCCGTTCCGATGGACGCTCTTACCGCAGTCGATCTGATGTCCGGGGAGGTGACCACCATAAGCCCGGAGACGTCGGTTATAGATGCTTCGATCCTTTTTGAGCAGACCGGATTCTCCGGCGCACCGGTTCTCGATTCCAACGGCGATCTGGCGGGAATGTTCTCCCTGAAGGACGTCAGCAAGGCCCGGAAAGCCGGTGCCATGAAGGCTCCTATAAGCGCCTACATGTCCAGACGGATTATTTCCTGCTCCCCGGGGGATACTATCCGGGAAGTGGAGAGGCATATGCTGGGTCATAACGTGGGCCATCTGCCGGTTCTGGAAGGCACCCGGCTGGTGGGACTGATTACCCGGGGGGACTACAAGAAGTTCTACAGCTGACCTTCGGATCGCCCGTTGTTGTGGCGGGTTGCCGCCAATGCTCATTCTTCTCGTAATATCGCCTGATTCCGGATCGAAGGAAGAGCGTCTTTCATCGACTGAGCCGCTGATGCCGATCTGATGTCTCCAGGCTGGACGGTTATCCAGTCCTCCACTTTATTCGCGTAAGATGCGAAGGATTCCGGTTCGTATACCGTGAGTCCACCCACAGGCTTCGGGGTATGGCGCATAAAAAAGGGCATCTTCTCACTCGCGGCATATCCGATGGAACTCGATACGCTCAAAGATGTGGAGTAGATGCGGCCATCGCAGCCCTGGGCCATCAGGGCACCTGTATCGGGATGAGGTACTACCGACATCAGTTCACCGTCGAGGCTGCAGGAAACCATGAAATACCCCAGGGGCTGTTTGTACACCGAAGGATCGAGGCCTTCGATGGGAATCGTCACGCCTCCCTGCCGATCTTCGGGGATATCAATCATCGAGGAGACATAGACCACAACCCATACCCTGTCGGCGGTAGCCAGGACGCCGGAAACAATGTCGGCACTCGGGCGACCGTATCGGGCCGGCAGCCCTTTTACGAATTGTTTGCCGATGGCTGCAGCCATGTCGGTCTTCCAGATTACCGAACCATCGGAACCGTCCCAGCACTTGAGCCAGTTGAAATCCGATGTATAAACCCGGTTGTCCGGAGTCGTTGTAGGCGAGACACCGGTGATGGAGGTTTCGGTTGACTTCCAGGAAACCTTTCCGGTAACGGCATCCACACCATTGAGACGACCCTTGCCGTCGGTAACATAGACATAACGACCGTCATGTCCCAGGGTCGGGCTTGTACCGCTTCCTGTGCTGCCGATGAGGGTTTCAAAGGCAATTTCGAGGCCGTCCACACCAAGGTTAATGCCGTAAAGAACCGTCTCATCAGATTTGCGACCGGTGGCAATAATGTAAATGCGGCCGGTTGCGGGATGAACACAAGGTGTATTGGCCATCTCCATCTCCAATCCGAAAATGGCGTCCCAGGTTTCCCGGATAAACGGTTCGTATACCAGACCGGTAAACAGTCCCGGCGGGGGAATCGCCGAGGGGGGTCCTTTCACTCCCGGGAGCTGGAGGAGCGGATAAGC
>JAUVIY010000012.1 GCA_030592625.1 Spirochaeta sp.
GTGCTGGCCGAATCCACCTCAGGGCCCCTGGTGATGGCTGGTGAAGATGATCGACGGCGCTGGGTGGCCCTGTCTTTCGATCTGCTTGAATCATCTCTGCCCTTGAGACCGGCATTTCCAATTCTGATTTCAGGGGCGCTTTCATGGCTGGTTCCCGGAGATCCGGAAGGAGCCGCCGAATCCCTGCGAACCGGCGGGGCCTGGGTTCTTCCCCCGGAGTTTTTCGGTCAGGAATGGGAAGTTTTCGGTCCCGGGGGTCGGGAGTTTGCCGGCAGCACCGAGGAGGCGGCGACTGTGGACAGGCTGGATAAAGTCGGGTTCTGGACTGCCTGGAGTGAAGGAAGTAAGGCCGAGACAGGGGTGAGCCTGTTGGATGCCGGAGAATCGAATTTGAGGTCCAGGTGGAAGCTGGAACCGGAATCGGTTCCGGTTTCTCCTGCGGTGGAGCAAAGCGAAAAGTTGCGGCGTCACTCCGGGCCTTTGACGGCTCTCCTGCTCATCCTGGTGCTGTTGTCGATTTGCGTCGAATGGGGGCTCCAGTCCCGGTACTGGAGGAATACGTGATTTCAATTATTTCCTTCTTTCGCCCCTGGCTGCTGCTTTTTCTGTTCGCAGTTCCAATCATCCCGGTTCTCCGGCGGTTTTTTTCCGGTGGAGAAGCGATGGACCGACGTCAACGGGCGGTTGTCATTCTCCGGATGATCATTATCTTCCTGTTGGCCCTGGCCGCCGCGGGTCCTGGAATTACCGCCCCTTCGGACAAAGTGGAGACGATGTTCGTCCTGGACGTCTCGGACAGTATGGGATCACGAGGCGCCGAAGACGGCCTGGCGATGATCAATGCTTTTCTCGGAGGTATGAAGGGGGACGACTCGGCGGGTCTGGTGACCGTGTCGTCTGACGCCGTCACCGAAATACCATCCCGGCCGGGAGGCGCTCCTTTCGAAGCCGGCGCCCGGCACGACGGAGGCCGCTCTCGCCTGTCCGAAGGCCTCTACGCCGCTGCAGGGTCCCTGTTCGCGGCTTCACTGTCAGGAGAAGGCGAGAGCCGAATCGTTCTGGTGAGTGACGGACGATCCACCGACGGCAGCCTGGAAGAGGCGGCCCGATTCGCCCGACGTTCGGGAATTACCATAGACACCCTGCCGGCGGGACCGCCTCCCGGCAAAGACGTCCTTGTCCGGGAGCTGACGGTTCCTGCCCGGATTCCCGAAGGCGAAGTTCACGACCTCTCGGTACTGATCCATGCCGAACAATCGACCGCCGCCAGGCTGGTCATCCTGAAAAACGGGGAATACATCGGTGAAGACCGCCTGCAGTTGATTCCGGGTGAGCAGCGTCGGATTTACAATATGCCGGCGGCGGACGCGGGAACCGTGGTATATGAGGTTATCCTGGATTCGGCCGTGGATGCCGGTTGGGACAACAACCGGGGCCTGGCGGTGCTCACCGTTGAGGGGCCGCCGAGGGTGCTCTGGGTGGGGCAGGGAAAATCCACCATACCTGAGGCTCTGGCACTCCAGGGAATGGGTACCGACCGGGTTCTGCCGGGAAACCTGCCGGACAGCTTTTCCGCCCTGTCGGCCTGGGACGCAGTGATTCTGGACAATGTATCCTCCCGGGACCTGTCCCTGAAAACCCTGGATCTCCTGGAGTCCTGGGTTCGTACCAGAGGCGGGGGATTGATGATGATCGGCGGCGACGCCTCCTTTGGACTGGGGGCCTATCAGGGGACGCCGGTGGAACGCACCCTGCCGGTGGACATGGATTCCCCTTCATCTCTGTACATTCCCAGTCTCTCCATGGTGATGGTGATCGACAAGTCCGGGAGCATGAGCGGGAAAGTCGGCGGCGGGAAGACGAAGCAGGACATCGTGAAAGATGCGGTCCTGGGTGCGGTTGAAGTGCTCAATCCCCTATACACCTTTGGCGTGGCTGCTTTTGATGCAGACGTGGAATGGACCATCCCTCTCACCGAGGCGGGGAATGAATCCGAGATCAGGTCGGGACTGGCCGGTCTGCAAAGCGGCGGGGGCACCATCCTCTATCCGGCGATCCGGGAAGCCTACGAAAGACTGGTCCAGTCCCCCTCGGCGGTGCGGCATCTGGTGATACTTTCCGACGGCCTGGCCGAACCGGCGGATTACGGTACTCTGGCCGAGGCCATAGCCAGGGACGGCATCACGGTGAGTACTGTAGCGGTGGGTAAAGACGCCGATTCCGAATTGATGGAAAGCCTGGCTGAGGAAGGCGATGGCCGTTACTGGTATGCCGAGGACGCAACTGAAGTTCCCAGAATCTTCGCTTCCGAGTCGATGATTGTCTCCCGGGGGCTGGTGGTGGAGGAAACGGTATTCCCGGTTCCGGTGACTCCGGCGGAGGCCCTGGACGGTATCGATTTGTCCCTGATGCCGCCGCTCCACGGCTATGTGATGACCTATCCGAACCCCTTGGCGGTGGAAGCCCTCCGCTCGCCCAGGGGTCATCCTCTCCTGGTTTACGGTAACCACGGGTTAGGCCGGTCGGTGGCTTTTACATCGGATCTGAGGGGCAGTTGGGGCCGGGACTGGGTGTCCTGGGATCAGTTTCCCCGATTCATCGCCCAGAGTGTCCGATGGATGCGTCGGAATCCCGGAGCGGCGGATACCACATTGACCATGCATGAAGAGGGGGGGGAAATCCGTATCGTCCTTGAAGCCCGTACCGAGGATGGAGGTTATCGAAGCGACCTGCGGCCCGTCGGCACGTTAAGCGGCCCGGATCAGCGGGAGACCGCCGTGATTCTAACCCAGACCGCACCCGGGCGATACGAGGGCGGCTTCCAACCTGGAGAGAACGGTATCTACCGAACATCGGTGCGTGACGAGGCGGCAGGCCTGGGAATTTGGTCCTATTGGACTCAAGCCTATTCTCCCGAGCTGTGGGCCCCGGGAATCGACACGGCGGCCCTGGCGGAAGCGGCCCGGGTCGGTGGAGGCCGCCTCCTCACCGGTCTTGAGAATCCGAAAGACTGGTGGACGGTACGGGACCCCCAACAGAAGACTCTGGCCGACCTCACCCTCGTTCTTGCGCTGATCGCCCTGATTCTCTTCCTCGTCGACATAGCCCTCCGGGAGGTTCCGGGAATGCGCCGGGAGGAACCGGACATGGAAGAGCTCATCCTGCGGGGCATCGACGACGAGCGGCACAAACCGAAATATATTCGGCCGACTCCCGCCGAAGCCGCCAGAATTCTGGCCGAACGGCGTGTAGAAAGGGAAAAAAATCAGAAAAATACAGACGAAAAATAGCAAAACTCCGTCTAGAAGGGCAGAATGACGGATTTGGAGAGAACATATCGGGACGAAGGTCCACGGCTGCTCAACTGGATCAAGCGGCGTCTGGGGGTGAATGAAGATCCTGAGGACCTGCTTCAGGACCTTTTCGCCCGAGCGGTTGAGTTTATGGATGCCGCAGACCCGGTGGACAACCTGGTGTCCTGGATGTATGTCAGCGCCCGAAATACGCTAGTGGATATCTGGCGTGAACGGAAGAAACAGCCCGTATCCTTTGATACCGATCTGCTGGAGATAACACCAGAGAATCTTCTTGCCGAATCCGTCGAACCCGGTCCTGAAGAGATGTTTCGAAGAATTGAGGCCATGGAGGCTCTGGAGGAGGCTTTGGATGACCTCCCTGACGGCCAGAGGGAGGTGTTCCTCCTTCAGGCCGTGGACGGCTACACATTTAGTGAAACGGCGGAGCTGCTGGACCTCTCCATCAACACCGTTATGTCGCGGAAACGATATGCCGTGGCCCGGCTCAGGGAACGTCTCGGGGACTACAAGGACGCTGTAGAGCGTCAGGAGGAATAAGATGCGCGGAAGATTTGAACGAGGCGGTCGAATACCCTGGCCGTTAAAGATGGCGGGTGCCCTGGTAATCATACCCGGTCTGCTGTTTCTGGGAACCTGGGTCACCATGCTGCTCTGGAACATGCTGATGCCGGTGATTTTCGGGCTGACCGTGATTACGTTCTGGCAGGCCCTGGGATTATTTGTCCTGGCCAGGATTCTCTTCGGAGGCCCTCCCGGTGGTGGGCACGGGAGATTTCCCCGGAAACCCCGGTTCAAGGACCGGGAGGCCTGGAAAGATTACATGAGGGAACACTTCGCCGACGGCTTTTGGGGCGGCAGTCATGATGGACGCAGACCTGGTCCTGAACGACCACTCAGTGAAGAGCCGGATACAGAACTAGAGACTTGACAGTTACCGTAAAGTAATGTTTTGCCGGCATTTATGCCGGCAGTTGGTATTCAATAAGCACGAATAGGGTCATAAACATGGTTTTCCCAAGGTTTTTTCTCAAGTCCTGCCGGCCAGTTGATTCTGTAATGACCTGAAATTACATTGAAGATATGAAAGAAATACTTCTCTTAATGGCTCGTTACAACCAGACCGTCAACAAACTGCTTTTTGATCAATTGGCAACTTGTGATGATGAACGTCTAACCCGGGAAACCGGATCGTACTTCGATAATCTACTGGGACTGTTGAATCATATTCTGGTTTCGGATCTGGGATGGCTTGTAGCATACAGAGACAGTAATCTGGATCTGCCGAGTCTGAATTCCCCGATTCTGGATTTCGAGCACCCGGGCTGGAAGAACAATCTTTACAATAATCTCATGGATTTAAAGGAACACCGGGATAAGATTGATACTTTATTTGTCGAATTCGTTGAGGAGACTCCGAATGACGTATTTAACGGGGAAATCGAAGTGACACGATCTAACGGGAAATCGCAGCGGTTTCCCTTTGGTAAGGTGTTAATGCATTTGTTCAATCACCAGACTCATCACCGGGGTGCTATTTCCCAGATTCTTGATGAGAACGAAGTCGGGAATGATTATTCTAATTTGATTCAAATGCTGATGGGATAACCAGAGAAAATCATGCAGCCGTGAACGAATCCCCGGCGTCGGTGGCTCCGGCATTCGCCAGATGAGACACTTCTCCCCAGAGGAGGAGAGTCCAGGACCCCTCGATGAATCCGAAACGGTTCACTGCGGCATTGTAGAGGCTGTAGCGTCGAGGACTATCGTATGGTATTCCCAGGGTTTCCCGAAAAAGACTGTCCACGATACCGCCATGGGTCACTACGAGAATCATTCCTCCCTGGTGGCGACCGGCGATATCACCGAAAGCTTCGATGGCTCGTTCATGACGTTGACGACGGCTCTCGCCGCCTTTCGGCATATAGTCGGCATCTCCGCCGGCCAGGCTTTCGAAGAAACCGGGATCCAGCTCTCGGGCCCCTTTGCCGTCATATCCCTGCATCAATCCGTAATGCTGTTCCCGTAGTCGGGAGTCTGTGAGGAATCGGTGGCCTACCTTGTCGGCGATAATGGAAGCCGTATGTTTGGCCCGGCCGAGATCGCTGGAATAAAAAGCGTCGAATCGCTCGCCGTCCAGGGCCTGGGCCACGGCCCGGGCCTGGGCCAGCCCCCGTGCAGTCAATGGGCTGTCGGAATGTCCCTGGTATCGGCCGGTTCGATTCCACTCTGTCTCGCCGTGACGGATCAGGACCAGGGTTGTTTCAATGCTCATGTCTGTCCTCCTGGAAATCGTACACAACCGGAACCCAGCTGTCGAGATTGTATATATAAGAATTTCGGAATTTCAGCACGATTTAAAAAGAATCTTTTCAACTACCTTCACATCAGGCCCCTTTACCAGATCTCCTTTCCCTTCTTCATATGCCTGGAAAACCGAGCGATTTCCATCCATTTCTGCTCCAATTCCCGTTTTGCCTTATCGTCCCGTCGGGATTCGAGCCATCTCAACTCTTTTCGGAGCACCAGCCAGCTGTCGAACCGTTCCGGCTCAATGATTCCTTCTTCCAGTCCGACCCTGACAGCGCAGCCGGGTTCGTTCTCATGGCGGCAGTCCCTGAAGCGGCACTGATCCGACAGCTCATCGATTTCCGGAAAGGCGGCATCCGCCGAGTCAGTATTACCCCAAAGCTGGAGTTCTCTCAGTCCCGGGGTATCCAGCAGAAGTCGTCCGTCGGACAGTCGGTGCAGTTCCCGGTGGGTTGTCGTGTGCCGACCCCGGCTGTCGGCTTCTCGTACTTCTCCTGTGTCTGCAAGCAGTATTCCCGCCACGGCGTTGATGATGGATGACTTACCTGTGCCGGATGGTCCGACGAAGGCACCGGTGAGACCCGGCGGCAGCAGCCTCCTTATTTCTGCGATACCCTGTCCTGTAAGGGTGCTGCATGCCAGAATCTTCACCCCCGGGGCCGCTGCTACGGCTTCCAATAGATCTGCGGTCGTGTCTTCGGCAAGATCGGCCTTATTCAGGATTACCACAGGACGGCAGCCGGATTCCCAGGCCATGGTGATGTAGCGTTCAAGGCCCCGTGGGGTAAAACCGCGGCCTCCGCCCAGGGACTGAACCACAAACAGAATGTCGACGTTCACCCCCATAATTTGTTCCCGAGAGGTTTCGCCGGCCACTTTACGAGAGATGACGGTACGTCGGGGCAGTACTGCACTGATTATCACGGTGCCGCCCTCTTCCCTCCAGGCTACCCAGTCCCCTGCCGCCGGAGCCTCGCCCCGGCCCAGAGCCTTGCCCGTAAGTCGGGCATCTTTTACAGTTTCCTCATTACTGTTACCGTTTTCGGCGACGGCAATGCGGTATATTCCCCGGCCCGGCCTGACGACACGGCCCGGATTCCATCCTTCCTGCTTATAGTGGGCGAATTCCTCAGCCCGTATTTCGTTCCATCCCCAATCTTCCAGAGTCATCGTTTTATCTCCATAGGTGGCTGAACCAACGGTCCTGCGGCCAGGGCCAGCAGCGTCGGTAAATCATCGTCCGGGCATAACTATCCCGTTCCGTGAATGAGTTGTTTGCTCAGGCGGGTCGACCCGCGATCTGGAAGGAAAAGGAGGGTTTCGTCACAGTACCGTGACGTCGGAAAATCCCTTTAATCCCTAACCGCAGGTGTTCCCCGCGCTCCGGGTTTCAGTTTTCATTAAAACCTCCTCAAGGTAGGAAAGTGTTATACAGAATTATCACAGCCTGATGTATGCGTCAAGGTGATGAACATACCACGATAGTTATATGTTTACACATTTTTCAGGATATATACATATATAAATCACACTTTATGGCAGATATAAAAGAATATAATTGACATTATTTCCGGGATAAAATATACTCTCATTGTCATTTTATCGGGGGTATTGTGAAAAGAGAGTTAATGAAGCAGCTCATTGCGTGGAAAAAAAGTAAAGATAGAATGCCATTGATTCTACAGGGTGCTCGACAGGTTGGGAAAACATGGTTATTGCTTGAATTCGGTAAGACCTGCTACAGGAAGACTTTTTATTTTAATTTTGAAGAAACACCTGGGCTCATAATGATATTCGAGGATTCCCTGCACGCAGATATGCTATTGGAACAACTTTCACTTTTTTATGGAGAACAAATAGTACAGCCCGACTCATTGATCATCCTGGATGAGATACAGGCAGCTGCCAGAGTACTCACATCGTTAAAGTATTTTACGGAACAACGTCCGGAACTCCATATTGTGACGGCAGGCTCTCTGCTTGGTGTCAGTGTCGGAAAGGAAGGTGGATTTCCCGTTGGGAAAGTGAATTTCCTGACGCTTTATACACTATCCTTTTCCGAATTCATTCTTGCGGAGGGAGAGGACCTCCTATATGCCTATCTTAATAAAATTGATCCTGTGAAAAATATCTCATCTCCCGTCCATGAGAAGTTATTGACCTTGTATAAAAAATATCTATATATAGGTGGACTTCCAGCTGTAGTTCAATCCTGGATTTTGGAAAAAAACCCAAAAAAAGTTCGAATGATTCAAAGAGAAATTATAACGGCTTATGAAAAGGATTTTTCAGAATACACAAATCCATCAGATGCCATAAAAATTGGAGAAGTATGGAAGACCATTCCCGCCATTCTGGCAAAAGAGAAAAAGAAGTATCAGTACAAACAAGTGACTCCCAAGGCACGATCTTCCACGTATCGAACTGTCATAGAGTGGCTGGAGAAATCGGGTCTGGTCTATTTGGCCTATGCGCTGAAAACACCACAACTCCCCCTTTCCGGATATGAAGATGCCTCAAAATTCAAAATTTACTTTCATGATATCGGCCTGCTGAGTGCCATGCTTGATATCGAACCAAGAATCATTCTGGAGAAAGAGACACTTTTCAACATTTATAATGGAGCTTTTGTAGAAAATTTCATTGCCTGTGAATTACTTCGAGCCGGAGAAACGAGTCTCCACTACTGGACCAGTAAAAGTGATGCTGAGATTGATTTCATAACTCATACCAAAGGGAACATTATTCCTCTGGAGGTTAAGAGTGGATACGGTAAAAGAAAGAAAAGCCTGTATGTGTATGATGAAAAATATCATCCAGCATATCTAGTCAGACTCTCTCCCCGGGAATTCATGAAAGATGCGAGGTTTATTAACATTCCCCTTTACGAAACAGTCACATTTGCATATAGACTTTCCGACTGATCATGCTGAGCCATTCATCCATGACCCGACGCTGTCCAGGGAGCCGAACATGCTGTATATTTCGGGTCACAAGCTATTTCCTCTTAGCTGCTTCACGCCGCCCAATACCTCATCAACAGCCGCAGCCGCATGCAGTGCCATGGTATCCAGAACAGGAAGTGGACTCTCTTCCAGAGTGAGAATGAGGGGCAGTTCTGTGCATCCCAGAACCACCGCTTCGGCGCCATTCTCGGCGAGCCGGGCGGTAATTTCGGCTATTCGGCGACGGCTCTCATCCTCGAAGATTCCAGCGCAGAGTTCTCTGAATATCAGATTGTCGATCCATTTTCGCTCATCATCATCCGGGATGATGACTTCAAGGCCGGCGTTTCTGAGCTTATCCCGGTAAAAGTTCTCTTCCATGGTGAAGCGGGTTCCCATCAGGGCCACCTTATTGTATCCCAGGCGCCGGGCTTCCGATGCGGCCACATCGCCGATGTGGATGAGCTTCGCAGGTGAGGCGGCGAGTGCCACCTCTTCGGCGAACTTGTGCATGGTGTTTGTACAGATGAGAAGAAGATCAATGCCGGCAGAGATCAGGCACCGTGTCCTTTCGATCAGAATGCGGCGGATTTCATCCCAGTCACCGGCTTCCATGGCGGCCGACAGGGGGGCGAAATCAACAGAGGCCATGATAATTTCGGCCGAATGCAGGCCGCCAAGCCGCTCTCGTACGGTTTCGTTGATGAGACAATAGTATTCTCTTGTCGATTCCCAGCTCATGCCGCCGAGTAATCCGATTGTTTTCATGAGGCTTTTCGGGCCTGTTCTTCGCTTAAGGTGATACGGGCAATCATAGTGAGCCTCCGAGAAACAAAATATCTAAAAAACAATATACGGGGCAAGTAGATGGGCTTCCGGAGTAGAGGTGGAGTTGAAAATGACTGTCGATTCTGTGAAAAAACCAAAGTTGCACTAGACTTTCTCCATGACCCGACTCACCCTCCTGCGCCATGCGAAGAGTTCCTGGGAGCACTCCGATCTCCGTGATATTGATAGACCGCTGAACGCCCGGGGTCGGCGGGATGCGACCCTGATGGGCCTGGTTTGCGAGGAACGTCTTCCACCGCCGGATTTTGTACTTGTGTCACCGGCGTTGAGAACCCGGGAAACAATCGAGTTTTTTTTTGAGGCCTGGATAACCGCAAAACCGGAAATTGCAGTGGAGAATGAACTTTATCTGGCCGGCCAGGGAGACTGGGTGCAAGTCCTTTCGGAGAATGCGTCCCGGGCGGACCACATCCTGGCCTGCAGCCATCAGCCGGGGATTGGAAATTTCGCTCGATGGCTGTGCCGTGATTTCGACGGGGATGTGCCGACAGCCATCGTAATTTCCATCATTCTGGATTCCGGCAGCCTGGGGAAGCATTCCGGTATTCCGGATTTCGTCGGACGGCCGAAAGAATTCCGGGATTAATTTGAAACAGGTATGAACCTCACAGCATTAACACAGTCTACCGATGAGGTTTGAAATCCCGGGTACTGATTCCATATTTCCTGACCCGCCAGGACACCTGCCTGGGGGTGAGACCGAGGGCCCTGGCCGTTCGGGTTATGCTTCCCTGCTGCCGGCTCAGTTCTTCCTTCAAGGCTTCGTATTCCAGGGTGACCATCCGCTGGGGGAAAGAGCATTCCGGGTGTGTACCGATGGCACCCCGGACCGCCGGGGGTAGATTATTGACCTCGATTCGACTCCCATCAGTTCTTTCCAGGGCCCAGGCCATGGTTTCCTTGAGCTCTCTGACGTTACCCGGCCAGGCGTATACACTGAGGGCTTCAACGGCGGAGGGCGAAATTCCCGGCACTGGAAAACCTGTGCCGGCGGTGAGTTGTTCCAGAAAACGGCCGGCGAGAAAAGGAATGTCTTCCACTCGATTCCTCAAAGCAGGGATAGTGAGGATGGAGCCCTGGCCGCCGGTTTCCATATTCCAGGTCTTGCGGAGGATATCGGTATTCACATCCTTTACCGCCGCTGCGATGATCCGTCTCTTGCCGTTGAGGTTGTCGGCTCGTTTTCGTTCGTGAAGAATCTGCCAATCCGGAATAAACAGGGTTCCTGCCTCTCCGGGTCTGTCAGTCTCTGAGAACGGTGCCGATGGATTCGGGCTGTTAATATGAATGAGAGAGGCCAGATACGCCTTTCCGCATCCGTTTTCACCGATCAGCAGAAGGGGCTGATTTGAATAGCTTAAGCCGGGCAGGCGGGAAAGAATGATTCGGGATGATTGGCTGACGGCGACCCATCCGGGATTTATTGAAGCTTTATTGATCGGTTTTCTTCGGTAATTTCTCACTGAGGACTTCGATGAATCTACCTCATGAAACCGAAGCCATTGCTCGGCCAGCAGATCGAGTAGAATGCCGATTTCGTCACGGTTTCCCTTGAAGCCGTCGAAGAGCCAGCTTGAAGACCCTTCAGTGAAAGGGCGACTCCACTTATTTTTCAGGTGGGGTGCTGTCCCTGCACCTGGAATCCGATCCACACGCTCCTGCCATTCATAGGAGGTTTTTTCATCCCGATAATGGATTTCGGCGGACGAAACTTCCAGGATTTCGGTGAGCCACAGCAGCAGCCGGCGGGCACTTTCCCTGGCTTCGGGATACAGGGAGATGATATGCCACCCGTCGGCAGCCATTTGAAAGCAATTGGAGAACATTGGCTCATTATACATAAAGATCGGTCCGAGTGGCGCCAGAGGTCACTTTAATAATTCAGAAACTCGAGAGCTTGAATTTCTTCCGTTGTATGGCGATGATGCAGCCGTGAAGATCGGGGTTTTATTATCCGGGGGCGTCGACAGTTCGACGGCGCTGGTTTCTCTGAAGGAGAAGCATCCGGAGGCGGAGATTACCGCTTATTATTTGAAGATCTGGCTGGAAGATGAGCTGGCATCACTGGGTTCCTGTCCCTGGGAAGAGGATCTGGAGTATGCCAGAGGCGCTTGTGATATGACGGGCGTGCCTCTCAAGGTGATCAGCCTCCAGCGGGAATACTGGGATCAGGTGGTGTCCTATACCGTTTCCGAGCTTAAAAACGGACGGACACCCAGTCCGGATATTTTCTGCAACCGCCGCATCAAATTCGGCGCCTTTCTCGACCGGGTGGGAGAAACCCTGGACAAGGTGGCTTCGGGTCATTATGCGGTGATTTCTGAAGAGGAAAACGGACTGTTCCGGATACACCGCTCACCGGACCCGGTGAAGGATCAGACCTACTTTCTTTCTCATCTTACCCAGGAACAGGCGGCAATTGCCATGTTTCCCATTGGCGGGATGATGAAAGAGGAGGTGCGGAAGCTGGCCGAAAAATGGGACCTGCCGGCCAAATCCCGGAAGGACAGCCAGGGCATCTGCTTCCTTGGTAAAATAAAATATACGGACTTCGTCCGGCACTACATGGGCGAGAAAGAGGGTGACATCCTTGAGGCGGATACAGGCCGGAAGCTGGGGACCCACAGGGGAACCTGGTTCTATACCATCGGTCAGCGCAGCGGCCTCGGTCTCTCCGGCGGTCCCTGGTATGTGGTGGATCGGAACAAGGATGAAAATATCGTCACTGTGGCAGCCTCATTGGAAGCTTCCGCCGTGGCCCGGAGCCGCTTCACCGTCGTCGATCCCAACTGGATTTCCGGTCCGCCTGAACTCCCGTCCCGCATCTCCCTGAAACTCCGTCATGGTCCCAAACTTATTGAGGCCTCTATAAGTTCCCTTCCTGGGTCGGAAGATGGAAAAGAGCGGCTGGAGATTGAGATGGATGAAAGTGACCGGGGTGTGGCTCCGGGTCAGTTTGCGGTTCTTTATGACGGGGATGTTTGTCTGGGCGGAGCGATGGTTGAGTGTTAGCTGAGGAATTGAAAAACGGTGATGAGTACCGTGATGGTGATGAAACCCAGGGAAATCAGACCGGTTATTCTGTTGAACCGTGTATCGACTGCATCAAACCGTTTATCCATTGTCTCAAATCGCTTGTCTATGGCAATAAATCGCTTGTCTATGGCAACAAATCGCTTGTCACTGGCTTCGAAACGCAAATCCATCGCCTCGAAACGGGTATCCATTCGTTTGAAACCTTCCTCCATCCGGGTTGCAATGAGTTTGATATCGGAAGACAGGGAATCATGCTCCCTGTGGTATTCATCTTTCGCAATCATATTGCCGGTGAGAAGGGTGAGAGAGCGCCTGAGGGCCTTTTCGTCTTTCACGGTAAAGGCCAGGGCGAATTCTTCTTCAAGTATTGATGTCAGTGCATCCACTGTCATGCCTCCAGTATAGTTGTTTCTGTAATACATGACGAGTTGAAAGGTCTTTTTGCTTCAAAACCGTATGGAAAAATTCGGACGTCAGATGTCCCTGGGCCTCTCGTACCTTTCGTAGTAGCCGATGAGTTCACCGTTTTCCCGAACGGCACGCATCCAGATTCGATTTTCCGTTTTCTCCGAGTAGAGTAATTCGATCAGTTCCGGATCCTTTCGGAATCGTTCCTTGATTTCGGCGATTGTCTTCCGTGATTCCGGCTTATGACAGTCCATGACAGACTGTCCGAGGATCTTTCGACCGCCCCATTTAGCGTAGTGTGAGTCGGCGGCTTGGTTCATGTAGACCATTATGTCGTTCATGTCGCAGAACACGATGGGGTTCCTGATGCTGTCCAGGAGGGTCCGAAGAAATGCTTCCCGGCTGTCTGGCCGCCAATCGGCGACGGTATCTTCAGTCATGTTTTGTTTCCTTACAGAACTTCGACCAAGGCATCCCGACGCTCGGATTCGCTGAGTACGACAGGAGAATTCTTGTTTGCCGAAGCCGCGACGATGGTGTCGATTTCGGTTTCACTCATGCCGTAATCCGAGAGACGAGGCAGTTGGTCGGCCCATTCCCCGAAGCGGTCGATAAGCCGATCGACGTCTCCCCGCTCGGGAACGGCATCGGCACCGCGATGCAGGACGGCACCGGCATAGGCCAGTCGGTCCAGTACTTCAAGGCCGTCTTCGTCCACGAGCCGGTCGGCAATACGTCTGAATACCGGGCCGACCAGGAGTCCGCAGGCGACGCCGTGGGGGACTTCACTATAGGCGCCGATGGGGCCGGCCAGACCATGGACGGTACCCAGGCCCGCATTGGCCAGGGTAAGCCCGGAATAATAGGCTGCCAGGGCCAATTCGCTCCGCTCGCCCACTTCTCCGTCCAGGCCGAAACGATTTTCGGCGAACAGTTTACTTCCCTTTCCGAATCGGCACAGGCCGTCCCGGGCCAGAATATCGGTTAATGGAGTTGCCCCTGTGGAAATGAAAGATTCCAGGAGTTGGCAGAAAGCATCCATTCCGCAGGCAATGGTGACGTTCGGGGGGCAGCCAACGGCCAATTCGGGGTCGATAATTGCAATACCGGGAATGAAAGCATCATGTCTGAGGGACTTCTTGAACCCGTCGGCGCCCCGACGACTGATAACGGCGTTCTTTGTCGCTTCGCTTCCGGTACCTGCGGTGGTGGGGACGGCGATCATCGGCGCGGTTTTTGCCTCAGGTTCCCAGCTGCCGACGCCTTCCAGATAATCAAAAATGCTGCCTTCATGACGAAGCATTGCGGCTGCGGCCTTGCCGGCGTCCAGTACGCTGCCGCCTCCGATGGCAACCACCGAAGCGGTGCCGTTTTTCCGGGCCGTTTCAACAAGGGCGTCGACCATTTCAGGAGAGGGCTCACCGCTGACTGTTTCCCGTACGACATGAATTCCACAGTTCCTGAAACCGTCTTCCAGGTTTTTCCAGGCCTGAGTATGGGGAAAATGATTACCTGTGAGAACGAGAACAGGACCGTCGGAGGTAACGAGATCAGGGACCGTGGATACCTTGCCGTTTCCGAAGATGAGATCGGCGTTACCGAGGTGACGAAAAGTCTTTACCATGCTTCCTCCGCTTTGGGATACAGGGGTGAGAATTTCTCCCCCTTGCGGTCCCTGGACATCCAGGGGGCGACTTCTTCCCTCCATACCTTGTAATGACGTGTTTCCTTGTGGGCCTGCACGGCTTCATCGGATCGGTACACTTCATAGAGCATGAACAGACAAGGATCTTCTTCGCTCTGCAGAACGTCGAATCGCAGGTTTCCCATTTCCTTAAGAGTTTCCAGATGATTGATCTTCGTTGCTTTGATGAAATTATCCTCATAACCGGTTTTCACCAGGACGGAGACGGAGTAGATGACCATGATACGATCCTCCTTGAATGCTGAGGCTCTTTCAAAAATCCCATTCTGAAAGAGCCTCTGGTATGGGGTCGAGAAGTTATTTTTTTATACAAAAAATAACTTCTCTGAAGGTCTGGGTAATTTAAAAATCGAGGATTTTAAATTACCTCAACTGTTTCGGGTGTTCCCTGTAGGCCGGGGGATACCCGTTAAGCATAACCTGCCGGGAGTTCGAGGGACAGGGGTTTTAGGGGGTTGAGGGTTGAGGGCTAGATTGGGATGATTTTTCCCGAGAAGGGGTCGGTGGTGATTCTTTCCCGGTATTCGAGGAAGGCTTGCGGCAGGAAGTGGAGTATATCACTTGCGGTCATGCCGGTGGGGCCGATACTGTCGGCGGCCAGGTCGCCGGCCAGGCCGTGAATAAAAACCCCGAGGCGTAAGGGGTCTGCCATATCGGGAAAGGAATCAGCATTCGCCGCCAGAGCGGCGACGAGGCCGGATAGGACGTCGCCGGATCCGGCTGTACCCATGCCGGAATTTCCGGTGAGGTTGATCCAGACCGATGTGCCGGGGTCGGTGATAATACTGTGGGCGCCCTTGAGCACAACGGCGGCGCCGTATCGGTCGGCGGCTTCCCTGGCGGTTTCGATGCGCCGGGCCTCCACTTCGCTGACCGATGAGCCCAGGAGCCTTGCCATCTCACCGGGGTGGGGGGTGAGGTAGGTAGGGAATTTCCGATTCCTGGTGAGCTCTTCCCGTCCGGCCAATGCCGTCAGGGCGTCGCCGTCGATTATCAGGGGCGTTTCGGCGGCGGTGATGAAATCCCGGGCCAGACGTACCGATTCGGGGTCGGTGGAGAGGCCAGGGCCGATAAGCACGGCATCGGCTTCCATCGCCTGATCGAGGAGCTCGGGTACATGCTCGGCGCCCATGGGCCCGGCACTACTCTGTGGAAGGAACACCGCTTCGGGAACCAGGGGGAATATTTGAGATACCATCTCGGCGGGTACCGCCAGCCGAACGTACCCGGCGCCGCTTTTCAGGGCGGCCCCTGCTGCCAGCGTCGGTGCTCCGAGGTAATTCGGCGAGCCGCCGATGATGAGAACCTTACCGAAACTCCCTTTGTGACCCGCCGGATTCCGTTCAGGCAGTTTCGGAGGAATGTTCACCGAGAGAGCTATGGAATCGTCTCCGGTGACTTCCGGGGGAAAGGATATTTCCGAATGGTACAGGGCTCCGCCCAGGGCGCAGCCCGGATAGAGCAGGTTGCCCCGTTTCGGGATGCCGAAGGTGACGGTGGCCTCGGCCCGAACAGCGGTACCCAGAACCTTGCCGGTATCCGCGCTTACCCCGGTCGGGATGTCCAGGGCCAGAACCGGAGTATCGGCTTCATTGATTTTTCCGGTAAGCAGCGCCATCCGGCCTTCCAGGTTCCGGGACAACCCGATACCGAACAAAGCATCGACGATGAGGTGATAACGGCTGAATTCGAGTTTATTGAGCAGAACCGGCTGGGGAGATGAATCCAATTGGAGGATTTCCAGGGGGAGCTGTCTGACGATACTGTAGTTGTCGGCGGCGGCTCCGGTCAGTTTGCCGGGATCACCGGCCATCAGCAGGGTAACCGCCGCACCGCGGGCATAGAGCAGGCGGGCAAGAGCGAATCCGTCGCCGCCGTTGTTGCCGGCACCGCATACGATGAGGACATCCCTGTCTCTGATGCCCCAGCGCCGGGTGATGACGTCCCTGGCCGCCAGAGCGGCGTTTTCCATCAGGACGGATTGAGTCACCCCGTAATCCGTGATGACGGAGTTGTCCAGTCTGCGAACGTCCCGTGCCGTGCCGATTTTCACCGGAGGTCAGCTATTTCCCGGCTCCAGTCCCGCATAAAGGAAGATTTCGGACTGTACCCAGATAAAATTGCCGTTTTCGGTGGGAAGCAGGAACTGTGAGGTTTCCACATTTTTTTCGTCGTCGGCGATAAGGGTGGCGTGTTTGACGGACAGGACCGGATATGCCTTGCCTTTGCTGAAGTTCTTTGCGATGGCCGTATAGGCCGAAGCAATATAGGGAAAATAGTCCAGGCGTGCCTGTTCGTAATCATCCCGGACCGTCACATAGAAAATTCCGTTGGTCATATTGTTCATTTTTGTACCATACACCCCTGTCGGTATCAGCTCTGAGCTGTCACTTATGTTCATTATAGTTGATTCTCCCGATTTAGTCCCGTAAAGCCCTTTCCAATCATATATATTTCCATGGATTCGCTGCGGACGGCTTTTGGTTTGAAGGTTTTCACCTCCTGGAAAAGAGCTTTTATCCGGTCTCGTATCTCATTCTCATCCCCGCCCTGGAAAATTTTCACCACGAGGTTTCCACCGGGGGCCAGATGTTCTTCAGCCAGATCGAGGACCCGCATTACCAGATTGTAGGATTTCCGGGTGTCCACCAGACGGTTCCCCGAAGTGGCCGGGGCGGCGTCGCTGAGCACACAGCCGTAAGGACCCCCTTCGGCCAGAAACACGGCGGATTCAGAGGTGAAGACATCACCCTGCCGGAAGTGAAGATTCGCTCCGGAGGGAGCCTTGATGGTGAGGGGTTTGAGGTCGACAGCGGTGACATGACCTCCCTTCCCAAGGATTCTCAAGGCGAATAGGGTCCAGCTGCCCGGGGCCGCCCCCACATCGAGAACCGGTTTTCCCCGTTTAATGAGAGACCATTTCTTCTGAATTTCCTCCAGCTTGAAGACCGAACGGGCCGGATATCCCATTTTTCGGGCCTTCAGGGTGTAATGATCGGGGCGGAATCGATTACTCATATCACTATTTTACGCTAAATATAGTGAAAAGAGCGATAAAAACGGGTGGGAAACACCAATTCCGTTCATCTATAGCGAGGCTGTTCATGATAGGATAGGAGTATGGACGCACTCCCCCGAAACGTGTGGAAACGTCTCTCCCGGTTATTTCCCGCCGATGAAGCGGCGGCGGCTCTGGCTGCTGAGTTGTTCCGGGAGTATGAGTCCGATAGCCATCTGAGCCGTTCTGCCGCCGAAATTCTCCAGTCGGGCTTGCCCGTCGTGGCCGATTTCTTCCGGCGGGTCGCTTTGATGCATTCGGTTGAAAGCCCGATCCTGCGCCGGCGGGATACCCGCTGGATGAGCGAGTTCGACTACACTTTTGTAAACGTCCGTGCCGCCGGCATCGAAAGCCGTCCAGGTACGTTTCTCAGTGCCGCCATGTTCCTGGCGACCCTGCGAACCAAAGGCATCATCGTTGCGCCGATAACCCGGGGTGTATCGGATAATCTGGAAATACTTGAAAGCCATGCTGTGATTCGTGAGGAACTGGCCGATCGAACTGCCCTGGACGGCGGTATCGGTCCGGAGGTGCAGGTTGCCGCCTTCTGCGAAGCGGCACATCTTCTCGGCCTGGTGCTGGGATATGAACTGGATTACCGGGTAGACCCTCTGGCTGCGGTGGTTTTAAACAGACCTGATCTGTTCTTCTGGACCAAAGACGGCAGATTTGAACCCGATGAGGCGATCCAGGAAGGACTTCGGGAAGAAGTGAAGGCTCGTGTGGCCTCGGTCAGGAAGGCCGGAGCACCGACGGAACGGGACGTTTTTTCTTCGGCCCTGAACCTGATGAATCTGGCGGCTCTGCCCTCGTCGGACGGAAGCGTCCGAACCCCCCTTGCCTTGAGGTATGCCGCCGGTGGGGGTATCGGGGAACACCGGGATACAGCTGTGGCATATTGGGGCCGGGTTTTCGATCTCTGGCGTGACCGATACGGTTTTGATTTCCTCTTGCTTCGGGGGACCCGGGAGGGAGATGGAGAAAACCCGGAGATACCTGACAGGTCTCTGGTGAGAAAGGCCGCCGATGCGGCACGGAAGGCCGGAGTGCGTCGGAACATCGGAGTCGCCGCCGAAGGTGATGCTTTCGAAGTGGAGAGCTTCGGTGTTCAGGGCGTGGATCTGGTGCTGGAGGACGATGCCGAAACCAAGGCGGACCATGAATGGTTCGGGAGAACCTTTACCCTGGACGAGAAGCTGCGACGGGTGAATCTGGGGCGGAAGCTCCGGTTTTCCGTACCGATGGCGGTGGATCCCGGAGAGAAGGACAGCCGGCCTCGTCGTGAACGGGCCCATATCAAGCGTTTCGTGGCACGATTTCTGGGGACAGGGCCTTCACGGCGGCCCCTGCTGGAGACTATGGGGGCCCTTGAAGGGGCTTGGGGATACCGCACTACCATAGAAACGGCCTTCTCCATGGGATGGATGCCCGACGCCTCGGATGCTCTTGTCTGCCGCAATATCGAGGATGTGGCCGTACGTTACCGGGACATGATTGACGGTGGTGAAAGGCTGGATAAACATATCGACGGCCGTTCTGCATGGTGGGTTGTCCGTTCGCGCCGGGGTCTGCTGATCGCTATCGTCTCGGTAGAGAACGAGGATCTGTTACCCCCCGAACCGGTAAGGATTGACTACTCCGCCTATCTGAAGGATAAGGACGTCATGACGGTCCTCGAATATGATTTCCGGGAAGACCGCGGTCTGCTTCAGCTCAGTGCGGATACGGTCATTGACACAGGTAGTATCCCCTACAGGGGTTTCAGGCTTTACGCCGTCACTTGAATTCTCGAATGGACGGTCGTACCTTAGTTTCATGAATCAATTCGGATCACGCCGTAGCGTTACCTTCATTCTGATCGGTATCAATGTTGCCGTTTTCTTTCTTCTTTACCTGATGCCCGGGCTTTTTGAGTTTCTGGCCATCTATATCGCCGGTCTCCTGGGAAGGGGATTCATCTGGACTCCGATTACCTACATGTTCACCCACTCCGGCTTCTTCCATCTGTTTTTCAACATGATCATTCTGGTCTTTGCCGGGCCGGTACTGGAAGAGCGTATGGGAAGCCGGGAGTTTCTGGCCTATTATCTCGTCACCGGTGCTCTGGCTGGAGTTTTTTCCGTATTGGCCTATCAAGCGGCGGGTTCAGGGGCCTATCTGCCCATCGTCGGAGCCTCGGGTGCCCTCTATGCCGTTATGCTGGGATTCGCAACTTATTATCCCCGGGCCCGAATCCTGATCTGGGGCATA
>JAUVIY010000047.1 GCA_030592625.1 Spirochaeta sp.
TAATCATACGCCCTCGCCGCCGTTTCCCGCTCTTCAGCCGGGAGTGATGTGATTGTCGGCAGTGACTCATCCACCGAAACGACCTGTCCCGGATTGATTCCCCATGTAACCATGGGTTTCAACTCAGCAGCGTCTAATACCACTTCATCATCGAAGTGAGCATCCGCATCGGATGTCATTTCCTTACCGAATGCCACCATCGAATTGAAATCGTTTACATAAGGACGTCCTTTCAGCCATTCATATGTCGTCTCGTCCGGATTGACGTATCCGACACGTGCACCACCTTCGATACTCATGTTGCAAAGGGTCATGCGCTCTTCCATACTCAATGCCACAATGGCTTCACCGGCGTACTCATATGCATATCCCAGACCGCCATTCACCCCGAGCCGGCCGATAATGGCCAGGATAAGGTCCTTGGCTCCGAGACCAACAGGTATCCTGCCATTCACCAGGATACGTCTCACCTTGGGCTTGGAAATGGCCATGGACTGCGTAGCCAGAATATCTCTCACCTGGCTGGTACCTACACCGAAAGCAATTGCACCGAATGCGCCGTGAGTCGCCGTATGGGAGTCACCGCAGGCAATTGTCATTCCAGGCTGTGTGAGTCCTTTTTCCGGACCGACAACGTGTATGACACCCTGTTTGCCGGACTCGGGACCGAAATATAAAATGCCGTACTCTTTGGTATTCGATTCAAGTGCCTTGAGCATCTCTTCGGCGAGTGGATCTGATAATGGACGGCTTATATTATCAGTTGGGATGATATGATCGGCTGTTGCGTATGTTCGTTTCGGGTAAGGTACCGAGAGTCCCTTATCACGTAGCATCCCGAAAGCCTGGGGTGATGTCACCTCATGGATGAGATGCAATCCGATGAATAACTGATCCTGTCCCGATGGAAGAGTCCGGACTTTGTGTTTCGCCCAGACTTTCTCAAGAAGATTTTTTCCGGCCATAACGACCTCCTGTTCTTCGCATCCTGTTCTTTTGCATTTTATCAACAATTCTCACGTATAATATAGTTTATTCTACCATCTATTTGTCATATATTGATAATATGAATCAATCCGAATACATTCGGGCACATACTAGCTCCTCGGAATCCAGTTTATTGTCCGTACCGATTGAATCAGGTTTGGCCGTACTGACATTCCTCCATGCAGGGCATTCGGTATGGCCTGAGGATGATGGAGGGCCGACAGCCGTTACTGAGAGGGGACATGCTCATGACGTCTACCACGCCATACTGTATACATCCGGTCGAAACACGATGATTCACGATGGAACGACTCATTCCAGCTGCCGCGGGACCCTGGTACTCACCGATCCCGGCTGTATCCATGAGTATAGACCCCAGTCCCCCGGAGGCAGTTCCTTTATTGAAATTACATTCGATCTCAGGAAAGGAAACTCGAATATTTCAAAACCATGGAATGAAATAATCAATCAATGGCTGGGAACCGATTTCGGAATCGGAAACTGGCCGATTATTATTCCGCCTCCGGAGCTGGAACATCTGGAGTCACTCATGAATGAAGTCGTCGGAGCACTTACAGGAACCGGTACATACACCGAATCCGCAGCGGCACTGGCAATGGGCAGATTCATATTGGAACTCGCCGGGTACCTGAATGAAGAAGATAATACACCCGAGAGAAATTCCGACCGCCTGGATCAGGCACGTAATGCTCTGGAGAAAAATTTCACATCCCCGGTCACCATATCGGAGCTGGCATCTATTGCCTGTCTGAGTGAAGGTGCATTCATCAGATCTTTCTCGGCACGATACGGTATACCGCCCATTGCATATCGAAAGAAACTGAGAATAACCGCAGCCAAACACCTGCTTTCGGTTTCAGGCAGGACAATCGGAGAAATCGCCACAAATGTCGGATACAGGGACATCTTTACATTCTCCCGCACATTCAGGTCCGTCGTAGGTATGACGGCCTCGGATTGGCGCAGGGAACAGAACAAGGATCTTTAGCGATTTATTCTTTCCAGGGAAAGATCATCCCTTTTAAGGTACGCTTTCCCACCCGTTCTTTCTCATCGATAAGGAGTTCATACCAGGGTACATCCTTTCGTTTTGCATCAGGATTCTCTTCAAGCCAGTCGTATTTGAATATGAGCAACCTTAGAGCACTGTTCATATAAAGCTGTATCCCGGCAGGTCCGAAAGCACCGAACGCCGTCAGAGGCCATAGAAGCATCTGCACAGGCACCATGATAAAACACAGGTAGATTGTCAGAGCCAGATTATCGAACATAATGAGGGCGCTTTTTTTCAGGGATCTGCGGAAATCGCCGGTGAGCCGGTTTCTTACCGGAAAAAACCAGATAAGAGTGAAATAGACACCAACTGAAATCCAGAAAAGCAGTGCCGAAGCCGCCAGACCCAGCATGGATTTCATACTTGTGTAATAGGTCATCCCGAATATTGACATGGAAAAAAAGCCCACAGTAACCAGGGTTATCAGAAGACTCGCCTTCCAGGTTTTCCTGAATGTATCGGGTATATCGCTCCATGTGACCCTATGATAATCAGCTATCTGTGACATTAACGCGGAAACGGTACCTGCAACCAGAAAAAGAAGCGGCACCAGAAAAACCAGAATAATGAGTCCTGCCGGTGAACCGAGTTCTAATATTTTCAAGATAGGCCAGAACCCGCCGATGGCAACAAGAAAAATGGAAAGATTCCCGATAATCAGAGCGCCAAGATTGTCCCATGCATCAAAGAATGATTTTTTCAGTAATAGAAAGAACATTGGAATTGTACCTCAAGTTTCCTTTATCATATTGTTTCTTTTCCACCGGGCGGCCAGATAGACCAATGGTGTATCAGCTGCTGCAACCACCCATTTGAGAACGTAGGTTGTCAGGGCAATCTCCCAGAACTCAGATGCCGGTATACTGCCGGCAAAAGCAATCGTCACAAAAAGCAATGAATCAATAGCCTGGCTGACCATAGTTGACACATTGTTTCGGAGCCATATCCATTTTACCTCAGGACGTCGCTTTTTCATCAATGAATATGCCCACACATCATGTAACTGACTCACACCGTATGCCACGAAACTGGCAAGGGCGATACGAGGCAGAAGTGTGTAGAGGGTTACCATGCTCTCCTGAGCGAAATCTATGGCAGCAGGTTCGAAAAGCAGCGCCAGATTCATGAATACGGTCAGCGAAGCCAAGGTCAGAAATCCGATACCTACGGCTCTCCCGGCATCTTTTTTACCATAATTCTCGGAAAGAATGTCAGTGGCAAGAAAACTGGTGGCATAAACAATATTACCCAGTGAGGAAGTCAGACCAAAAAGCTGAACAGTCTTGATTACTTGAATATTGGCGATAATAACTGCGATGGGAACCCAGGCATAAAGCCCGATTCTACCGAAATACCGATACATGACGAGTATACCGATAAAATTCAGGATCAGCATCAGAAGCCACAACAGCTCATTGCCTGCAGCCATGGTGGAAAACCAGTTTGAAAGAGAGACGCTGCTCATAAAGATGCCTCATCTACTTTGAGGGGGGCGCTCCAACGGCTGGTGGCTTTCTGATTGAACGAACGGATTCTAAACCATATCGTGACATCTGATTCAATGGGCAACTCCAGGTTGTAACCCCTGATAGTCCAGGTTTTCCCGATTGTCAGGAACGATTCCGTATCGGACATCTGCAGTTCATAGCCGTCGGCATTATCGACGATCCCCCAGCGAAGCAGGACACGACCAAGAGGACGGGCTATAGGCTTTTCGAATCTGGGTCTGGTTAGAAAATCTTCGGGCATTTCCTCGGTCTCAACCGCAGCTGTTGATAAGCCGCCGGTAGAACAACCCGAAGGGATCAGACAGAGAGTTATTGCCAGTATTGCTAAGCTGGGTATTCGTATCATCATGACTTCGACGCATCATAGTCAACTCGGGCCAAACTGTCGATACGGGTGTCAAACAAAATGCCTGTGACACCCGTCTTGCAATTCCAGACTGATCCTGATTATCTCGTCCCCTGCTCGAAGGGTTGCCCGGCTGCTCTGGGTGCCCTTGAAGACTTCGAGAAGAAAACCAGGGCAAGCAGAGTCACCACATAGGGGAACGCTTTCAGAATCAGACCCGGTATCTGTGACAGTGCCGGTACAATCTGGGACACATTGGCAAGAGTGCTGGCGAATCCGAAGAAGAAAGCGGCTCCCAGGATACCAAGGGGTTTCCACTGACCGAAGATAAGTGCGGCAAGGGCCAGAAAGCCCAAACCGGCAACCGAGCCGTTGAATTCACCCGAATATGTCACGAGAATAAGTGCCCCTCCGAGTCCGGCAAAAGCACCGGAGAACATTACACCGATATACCTGATGAGCTTGACATTGACACCGGCGGCATCTGCGGCTTCAGGATGCTCACCACATGATCTGAGGCGAAGCCCGAATGGCATCTTATAAATCAGGTACCAACTGCCGAGCAGAATGAGCAATATAAGCCAGGTAGTCGTGTAAGTTTGTGTAAAGAGGAGTTTCCCGATAATAGGAATCCTTGATAATACCGGGATATTGTAACGTCCCAAACCACTGACAATCTGAATATTGCCGCTTCCAGTCATGAATCGTGCAAAATAAACAGTTAAAGAACCGGCAATCATGTTAATTGCCGTCCCACTGATAACCTGATTCGCATTGAGATTAATGCTGGCAAATGCATGGAGCATGGAGAAAACCGCACCGGCAATAGCGGCGACCAGCAGGCCAAACCAGATAGCTGAGACTCCCATAACCGGATATAATTTGGATATAAACAGGGCACTGGCGAATGAACCGATAATCATGAGACCTTCAAGACCGATGTTCACCACTCCTGAACGCTCGCAGATTAACCCTCCGAGGGAAGTTATCAGAAGCGGAATTGTAAAAGTAATCGCATATGGAAAGATGAAAGTTGTGATGTCCCACATATCAGTTACCTCCTTTTTCGATTACTTCTCCGGTTTGAACTGAAATTCTGTTGACAAAACGCGTATTCATTTTGTCCAGAAATCGCTCAATCAGTATTTTTGTTGCCGCGAAATAAATCAGTATCGCGATAATCGTTTCACCGATTTCAGGAGGTATTTCGGTCATGGCATTCATGAATCCCTTACCGGAATGCAGAATACCGAAAAAAAGCGCCGTGAAGAGAACCCCGATCGGAGAGTTGGCTCCCAACAGCGAAACAGCAATTCCGTCGAAACCCTGATTAGGCAGGATTCCGATCTGAATATTCACAGCATAACCGGCGTAGAGTGATAATCCTCCAATACCGGCCAGAGCGCCGGCAATGGTCATTGACAAGACGATGTTCCGGTTCACTTTCATACCCGCATATTCTGCAGCATGACGATTGAATCCAGCGGCTTTCAGTTCGTAGCCGAGAACCGTTTTCTTGAGGATAACCCATATGACAAGGGATACAAATATTGCTATGAAAAAACCCAGATTAAGGTACGATCCATCCAGTAATTCAGTGAGCCAGGGAACGCGTAAAGAAGCTATATCCGGAATTTTCCGAGATTCGGTTTCCAGGAACTCACCTTTGAAATATGCTGGTACCGTGTAATTGACAACCCAATAGGCTATCCAATTCATCATAATAGTCGCAACGACTTCATGTACATTGAACAGCGCTTTGAGAAAACCCGGAATAAAGCCCCAGAGGCCGCCGCCGACGATAGCTGCGAGAAGCATCAGCAGTAGTAATAAGGGTTTCGGCAAAACAACGGTGAGTCCGACAGCGGTGGCACAAAGTCCGCCGGCTAAAAGCTGGCCTGAAGCGCCAATATTGAACAAACCTGTATTGAAAGCAAAAGCCACTGAGAGCCCGGTGAATATGAGAGGTGTCGCTGTAGCGAGAGTATTACCAATCCTCTCGTAGTTCATCAACGCACCCTTGAATAAGTAGGCATATCCTGCAAAAGGATTATTACCGGTGGAAATCATAAAAACCGCACCGGCTGCCAGGCCGAGGAATACAGCAATAAGGTGTACTGTCATCGTCCGGTGCATATGGGGAAGTTTCAATTTCATGATTTTGATCCTTTCGCTACTCCTGCCATCATTAATCCGGCTTCATTCTCATCGATTTCGTCGGCATTCACCAATCCAATAAGCTCACCATGACTGATAACGGCGATTCTATCGGAAAGGTCGAGAATTTCATCCAATTCCAGAGACACCAGAAGAACGGCTTTACCGGAATCCCGCTGTTCAATAAGTCTTTTATGTATGTATTCGATGGACCCGACGTCCAACCCTCGAGTCGGTTGAACGGCGATAAGGAGATCGGGGTTGTGGCTGATTTCCCTGCCTACAATGGCCTTTTGCTGATTTCCTCCTGATAGGGAACGAGCCGGGGTATCACTGCCCTGCCCCGCCCTGACATCGAAATCCAATATTATTGCCTCTGAGTTCTCCCTTATGGCACCTCGGTTCATGAATCCGTATGTATTGAATCGATCATCTCCATAATTTTCAAGAATAAAATTATCCTCGACAGAGTAATCGAGAACCAGACCACGTTTTTGTCTGTCTTCCGGTATGTGAGCCAATCCGCTTTCGATGCGTTCTCTGATGTTGCTGTGGGTGACATCCTTACCGTTAATGAGGATTTTTCCGGATTCAACCCTTGTCAGACCGGTTAAAGCCTCTACAAGTTCAGTCTGACCATTGCCGTCAACACCTGCCAGACCCAGAATCTCACCTCCATAAACATCGAGCCAGAAATCTTTCACTCCCATGACACCACGCCTGTTTATAACGTTGAGACCCTGTATCTCCAGAACTTTCTTATCTACTTCTCTATCTTCCTTATCAACAGTAAACGAAACTTCCCGGCCCACCATCATCTCTGCCATAGCCTCTGTGCTCGTATCAGCCACATCGACGGTGCCGATTAGCTTTCCTCTGCGGATTACCGTACATCTGTCGGCAATAGCCTTAATCTCTTTCAGCTTATGTGTAATGAGGATGATGGATTTTCCCTCATCGATCATATTCTTCATAATCTTCATGAGATCCTGAATTTCCTGAGGCGTCAGGACGGCTGTCGGTTCGTCAAAAATAAGCACTTCAGCATCGCGGTAGAGCATCTTTAATATCTCAACTCTCTGCTGCATACCCACCGAAACATCCTCGATTTTCTCATCGGGATCAACGTTCAAGCCGTAATGTTCGCTGAGTTGCTTGATCCGTTTGGACGCCGATTCAAGATCCATCCCCAATCCCTTGCGAGGCTCAAGTCCCAGGACAATGTTTTCAGTGATGGTGAAATTATGAACCAGCTTAAAGTGCTGATGGACCATGCCTATACCCATATCATTAGCCTGGGTGGGACTACTGATCTGAACTTCTTTTCCTTTTATGGAGATTGTACCCCTGTCGGGACGGTACAGTCCGAAGAGAATACTCATTAGAGTGGATTTACCCGCTCCGTTCTCACCAAGTAATGCCAGTACTTCACCTTTTTGCAAAGTTATTGTGATATCGTCATTGGCTACGATTCCCGGGAATCCCTTACGAATTCCTTTCATTTCAATAATTGGAGGATTTTCCACTTCGGGTTAGCTCCTTGATAGGAAAAAAAAGGGGGGACGGCTTACCGTCCCCCTGGATATCAGATGCGTTTACTTAACAAGGTTACCTTGTTCTGCAGAAACGACGATGGATCCGCTTTTCACCAGGTTGAAGACGTCAGCGACCTTGTTCTCGACAGATGAATCGAGGTTGGGGTTCCCGGGAGGGATGCCGACACCTGCATTGGTGCTGTCCATAGTGAGAATCTGACCACCGGGAAAATTCCCTTCAATTTCGGCCTGGATCATATCGTATGCAGCGACATCGATGTATTTCATCGCGGAAGTCAGAATGATGGATTTGTCGCCTTCGTAAATACCATGTGCATACTGATCAACATCGACGCCGACGATCCAAACGTCTTCATTCTTCTTGGCACGAGCCTTGGCTTCATTGATTGCACCGAGTCCAACGCCTCCCGCGGCGCAGAATATAACATCAACACCCTTGTCGAACATGCCGGCGCCGAGCTGCTGTCCGGCGGCCACTTCACTAAAGGTGCCCTGGTAAATAATATTCTCTGCCTTGATTAACACATTGGTATCGAGATTATCGTTGGCGTAAGCCAGACCCTGCTGAAAGCCCCAGTTAAACTTCTGGACCGGAGGAATCTCCATACCACCGATGAATCCGGCTTCGCCTTCACCCAGCTGGAGGGCGGTGGCCACGCCGGCGAGGAACCCGGACTCATGCTCGGCAAAGAAAATAGAAACGGTGTTATCACCGACAACCGCGTTCCAGTCCCCGGGATGAGGTATGCCGTCAATAAGGACGAACCTGGCATCGGGGTATTTAGTCTGAGCGGCAAAGATGGCGGTTTCGAACTTGAAACCGGGTGTAACGATGAATTTGTATCCGGCGTCGTACAGGTTGCCGATTTCCTTGACATAGTCGGCTTCCGTTGTGCCCGTGGGCTTGAGATACTTTTCTGAAACAGTGCCTTCCGCTGAAGCCCTGAGTATACCTTCCCATGTTCCCTGATTGAAGGATTTATCATCAATGGTACCGGCATCGGTTACCATACCGACTTTCAATTTTTCCACTGTCACTTCCGGGGCTTCGGCAGCCTTTTTCTTACAGGACACAAGTCCACCGAAAACGAGGGCGAGAGCAAATAGCACAATTAAAGCTTTCTTCATAAAAAATCTCCTTTTTGGATTTAATCTGATCTTGAAACTATATCCGAAGGTTCCGCAGGGCCGCAACAATAACCGGCAGAAACACAATTAATTAACAATTCGGAAGGGCATTCCCTCTCCTGCAGGAGCCTTTCCAAACGCACTTTGTATTGTTACCGACAAATCGGTAAAACTCTCCCGAATGCCGACACTGCCTTTTTCAGCGGACCGCAGTCCCGAACCGACGGTTTTCACCAGAACCGGCACATGTTCTCTGGTATGATCAGTTCCCTTGAACGTCGGATCGCAACCGTGGTCCCCGGTAATCACAATAATATCTCCCTCATCCATCAGAGATTCGAGCTCCGGCAAAAACGCATCGATGCGTGCCACCGCATCATGGTACCCCTGCGGATCCCTTCGATGTCCGTAAATCATGTCGGTGTCCACAAGATTCACAAAAATAAAGCGGTCTCCGTCGGTCTTTTCCCGAGCCAGTTCGAGAGTTCTCCTGATACAGGCTTCATTCCCGGTGTCATGATGCGAAACATCGATGCCCTGTTCGAGGAATATGGAACCGATCTTCCCGACAGCCACAGTTTCGACGCCGCCGTCCTTGAGAAAATCCAGCAGGGTTTTACCGGGAAGTTCAATAGACCAGTCATGCCGATCACTTGTCCTTTTAAAATTTTCGGGACGGCCCTCGAATGGACGGGCAATGACTCTCCCCACATTGTATGTGTCACAGAGCTTCCTGGCCGTCTCACAGAGCTTGTAGAGCTCAGTAACAGGATAAATTTCGGTATGAGTTGCAATCTGAAATACCGAATCGGCAGATGTGTAGCAGATCGGTTTCCGGCTTTCGATATGCTCGGATCCCAGTTCACCGATTATAGTCGTCCCGGAGGCCGCCTTATTCCCCAATATGCCCGGAACGCCGGTTTCAGAAATAAAATCATTCACCAGCTCTTCAGGGAAAGAAGGGTAATCACCCGGAAATACAGGGAAGGCCTTATCCAGAACAATACCAGCCATCTCCCAATGTCCCGTGGTTGTGTCTTTTCCAGGTGATCTCCCGCGCATGGCGCCGAAAACCGCAGTTGTCTTTTCGGCCGGAGGGCAGCCGGGAATGAGCTCACCCGTCATTTCGGCTATATTTCCCAGCCCCATAGCCTGTAGATTGGGCCATTGGACGGCTCCGACGGCTTTTCCAATACCGACAGCGGTATTCGACCCGACATCACCGTAATCCGAGGCATCGGGCAAGGCTCCGATGCCGAAACTGTCGATAACCAGTAAGATTACTTTCATGTCACCGATCCTTGTTGATGATGATCGGATGGCCGGTATTTATGATTTCAGACACAGTTCTCTCCTTATTTCCGTTCGTTCTTGAATTGTATTCACATGAACCCATCTCTGCCAATTAGCCCAGGGAAGCCGATCTCCGATTATCCTTCAGGCGGTCCGAAAGATATTCATGATCCAGCTTCAAGTCTTTCGTCAGGTTCACAAGCTGGTCCCGGCCGACCAGATTCTGCTCAACAAACAGATAGACAAGCGCTTTTTCCGCCAGGCATGGTACGAGCATTGAGTTCATACAAACCGGCTGCGGTTCGTTTCTGTCCATGTGATTGTCTTTAAGAGAGGAATGAAGTGAAGACAGATGAGGCTCGTCCTTCAGTTTTATAAGCTCATTACGTAAAGGCGCGATATCTCCCCGTGCCGCAGCTTCACCAAGTGGTTTGAGGGTAAAATATGTATATTCCTTGCCGGGCAGCCAGTGATGATGATCGCAGCGGGTGCAGTAATTCGGTTCCCGGGGATCCTTTTTATCCCGGTCTCCGCCTATAACGATGAGGGGGTCGAAGTACAGTGCCGGGCACTCCCTGTCATCTACCGAATAGTACCTGTAGGTATACAGCGAATCCGTCAGGCAGTCGGAATGCTCACAATAAGCTGTGAGAGTGATAACGTCTGTTGACATCTCCAGGAGCAGTCTGGCCGTGGAGTTGAATATTTCTCTACGGAAATTAAGCACCAGGGTTGGGTAAATAAACATGAGTCCTCTCCGCTCAGACTCCCTGGCAGTGACATAAGCAAGCCTTTCATCGTAGAAGGAGGCCTCATCAATGATCCAGGTTCCATGACCCGGGTTATCCTCAATCACCTTTTCCAGATCGAAGGAATCACTGATTTTTGCAATGCCATCTCCACAGCGTTCATAGCCCCCTCTGTATGCCAGTGCATCATCGGGGTAGTCCTGGAACCTCCCGGCATCAAGCAGAGACCTGACGAAAAACACATTTCGTCTGTCTGCACCTTCGGTTGTCGTCGCAGAGGCAATAGCTCCAGACTTACGCTTTGCGATTCGGGCGTCTCTCCAGATACCGGCTGAGAATTCGGTTTTCCCTGAACCCATCGGACCGATGACAAGAATGCGACGTTCTCTGTGGGTGAAATCGAAGTGATTACGGGAGCCGTGGATGCGTATACTCGGGAAACCAAGACTTTTAAGAAAATCTCCGGCTACACCGGTGGCAGGGCCTCCATTCATTCTTTTTCTCCATCCTCTTCGTTTATCACCTGATTGATCAGAATCCCGATTTTCTCGATTTCGACTTCAATCACATCTCCGGCCTTCAAAGGACCGACACCCGCCGGTGTTCCGGTAAAAATCAGGTCACCTTCGGACAGGCTGAACTGGCGGCTGATATAGGCGATGAGTCGGGGTATGGGGAAAATCATCATCGAGGTTCTGGAGGATTGAACCGTCTCTCCATTCAGACGTGTCCGTATGCTCAAATCTCCGGGATCGGGAAGTCCGGCAGCCGGCAGCACTACCGGTCCAACTGGGCCAAAACCGTCAAATGATTTTCCACGGAACCATCCCGAACGGTCGGAGTTCTGGATATTCCTCTGACTCACATCAATACCGCAGGTGTAACCATATATATGTTTGAGGGCATTTTTCTCCCGGATATGCTTGCCGCCTTTACCGATTATGACCACCAGTTCGCCTTCATAATCCGTGCGGGCTTCAGATGCCCATGAATAATCGCCGACAACGGCGGGGATGGGGATCGGTGAATCAGGGCCGATCAGAACATTCGGGGTCTTGTTGAATAGAACAGGTTCTTCGGGTTCAACACCATCCAGACCTCGAACCTTCAGAGATTCGCTTTCCGTGATATGTTCCCGGTAATTCAGCCCGACGGCGATAATTTTCGAGGGATTGATTTGATATAAAGCGCTTGATCCTATTACGGGTAGTCTGACGGACATGTCATCTCCAGATTATGGTGTCCCGGTATTGTAGTGCATTCCGGGTATTTCATTGCAGAGTTGTATTACAAATCTTTCATGAGGTTCTTACAAAATTACTATTTTACAAGAACCTCGTCATGGGGTCGAATACTTAATTTATTGTAACCACTCAGCTATAAAGAACCAGGA
>JAUVIY010000156.1 GCA_030592625.1 Spirochaeta sp.
CGGCATCGTCATAACGCCCTTCAGCCAGGGCACGACGTCCCCTTGCGACAAGGGATTCGACTTCCTGTTTCTGTGCCTCTTCCCGCCTGCGTCGATCTTCCTCAGCCCGCTCAATGGCTGCCCGATCTACCGGATTCTCCCGGTTAAAGGTATCACCGAGCCGATCCAGACTCTCGGAGAGCTGCTCGTTCTGCTCTTTCAGGGCGTCAAGTTCGGCTTGCTTCGATGCCTCACCTTCCGCCTTCTTCGCTGCCAGAACATCATCCCGCAGTTTCCGGGCGTCCTCGTCGGCGGCATCTTCAATCAAGAGCTGATTGAGGAGATCCAGTGCCATCTGATACTCACCCTGGTCGGCATAGTCCCGGGCCAGGATCAGCATGTTGTCGCGTTTCGATGAACCCTGCTCCGTACCGGCATCCCCTCCACGTAGAATGAAAAACAACCCGAAACCAATAAGAAGCGCCAGAATGACGGCACTTCCGATGATGATCAGTTTTTTATTCCCGTACATAAATCAGTCCTCCAGGGCCGAATCTTCGAAATCTTCGTGAATGTTTTCCGTACCGGCGCTGATGCTCGTTGTATCCTGACCGCTGCCGCTTAAAGATTGCAAGACTTCTTCCATCAGGGCGGCCCGTCGGGCTTCTTCGGCAAGTCTGCGTTCTTCTTCCAACCTGGCCTGGGCGGCGGCTAAAGCGGCCGATTCTGCATCAGAAGCCAGACGGGCACCCAGCAGACCGATCAATTCCTCGATGGTTTCTCTCTGTGGAGACTCAGGCTCCATGACAAGGTACTGGGTATAATCATCAAGAGCCAGTAAGAAGGAAGCCTGATTGAGTTCCATGTTGGCTCTGTTAAGAAGCGCCGAAGATGCCAAGCGTCCACCAGTGTCCACCACCCGGGTGTAGTCCGAAGAGGCACCCTCGTATTCATTTCGATAGACCCTGAGATTCCCGCGATTCAGCAGGAGTCGATCCCGCTCCCCACCGTTAAGATCGATTCCCAGGCCATATATATCTTCGGCATTCTGAAACTTGCCGTTTTCATGAAAAGAGATTCCCAGATAAAGATAAAACACATCCTTGCCGGGATCCGCCTCTACGGCCTTCTGGAAATACACCGACGCCTCATCGTTTTTCTGCCAACGGAAAGATTCCAGTCCTTTCTCAAACCATTCATCCGCCGTTTGCGCTCCGGCGGAAGTCGTTATACAAAAAATGGCAAGAACGCATATTAAGGTTCGCATTACCGGTTTGACAGTATGGTTTATTACCACTACGCTACGATCATCCTTTTGGGGTTCAGGTTGAAGGATGGATACTGGAATCATAATCTTACTCATTATTATAGCCGGTGGTCTCCTGGGTATCTTGGTTTTTTTCCTCATTAAGAGTCTCGCAGCTCCTCATAAAATTAGCACACTTCAGGAACAGGTAAAACAGGGCAAGGCGACTCTGGCCATCAGAGGAGCCATACAGATTCTTACGAAAGACCCCCGGAACAACGAAGCCCACTACCTGCTGGGTCTGGCATACGCTCAGGACGGCAAGAACGAATTGGCCCTGATGGAGTTCAAGACCGTCAACCAAATCAGCGATTTTTCCGGAATCTGCAAAGAATCCGACTTCCGAAAAGATATCGCCGTCCTATTCCTTCAATTCGGCCAGGAGGAAGAAGCTCTAAAGGAGTATTTACTCCTTATCGAGCTCGAACCCTACGAGCCCCGTCATTACTACAATGTCGGTCAATTATTCGAAACCCGCAATAAAGGCGGACAGGCTGCAAATTATTATAAGAAAGCTCTTGCGATTAATCCCCGTTTTTCCGACAGCTGGTTCGCCCTGGGGCAGCTGATGTACAAGGCAAAGCGGTACGCAGAAGCCAGGGATGCCTTGCAGAAAGCACTTAAGCTCAGACCCGACAACTATAAAGCCTACTTCTACCTGGGCAGAATACTCAAGGATTCCAGGGATTTCACCGGAGCCCTCGGGGCATTCGAGAATGCCCAGAAGGACCCTGATTTTAAAGTTAAGGCTCTTATTGAGCGGGGCTCATGTTTTCTTGCGACAAAAAACTACACGAAAGCGCAGAACGAACTGGAAAGGGCTATAAAAATCACGAGTGAAGATTCCGATTCCAACGAGCTTCTGCATGCCCGGTATTTTCTTTCCATATGTTATGAACGTACACGTAAACTCGACAAAGCCATTGAACAGTGGGAAATGCTGTATGCACAAAAAAAGACATTCCGTGATGTTGCAGAGAAACTCAGTCAATATCAGGTACTCCGGGGTGATGACCGGATCAAGGATTTTATCACCGATACCCCTGAAAAATTCGAAGAAACATGCCAGAAACTGACTGCTGTCATGAACATGACCGTCACCGACTTCATCAGCCTTGATGAGGGGTGTCAGATTACCGCTGTAGACCGTAATTCAGGACAATGGCGAAATACCCGGAAATTCCCCAAGTTTCTGCGTATCCTGAGAGTGCCTGATATCATCGATCTTCCCAGCGTCAGGGAATTCCATGAGCAGATGAAAAAATCCGGCGTCAACCGGGGGTATTTTATAAGCAGCTCGAACTTCTCGCGATCGGCATATGAATTTACCGAATCCCGCCCGATAGACCTCATTCCGAGAGAAAAATTGCAGGAGATGCTTCGGCAATCGGAGAAACTGGACAAGGAGGGGATTTGATCATCCTGTCCGTTGCAGATCATGTCGACCCGCTGGTTTACTCCCATAGTATCAAGGACCGTTTTGGAGGCATCGACTGCATACTCGGTGCCGGGGATTTGGACATTTCCTACTACGAATACATCGTCTCCTGTCTGAATAAACCGCTTTACTTTGTATTCGGGAATCATAATCTCAAGAATCTGTCATTCTTCCGTCCCTCTCCCGATTCCTACCCTGCAGCGGATTGGAAGGACCGGAGTTCACGGGGATTTGGTTCAATCTGCGTCGACGGCAAAGTGGTTCGGGACAAGAAGTACAATCTCATCATTGCCGGACTCGGCGGTTGCCGACGATATAACAAAGGCGAGCATCAATTCACCGAGTTCCAGATGTTCATGCGTATCATCCCCCTGATTCCCCGAATGTTTTTCAACAGGATTTTCCAGAGACGATGGCTGGACATCCTGCTTACCCATGCCACTCCCGCAGGGATTCACGACCGCGACGACCCCTGTCACCGCGGTTTCAAGTCATTCATTTGGTTCATGAGAAGATTCAAGCCGAAATACCTTATACACGGTCATGTTCATTTATATGATATCAATGCGCAGCGGGCATCCCGATTTGATGACACAACCGTGCTCAATGCCTATAATCATATCGTTTTTGATTTGGAGAAAGGAATGAATGATAACCCATTCGTCGAGACACAGGCCGAAAGTGATTTTTCAAAAGCCAGGCATAAAGCCTGGATTCAATCTCTCAAGTCGGTCGTCAACCCGGAAGCCGGGCAGCTGTTGTCCTTCCATGACATTAAAAGCCTGCTGAAGCCGGGGGCGGAAAAATACCTTGGGATGCAGGTGATTGCCATAAAGAATATTGCCGGAAGTGAAGACCGCTATCAGGATTTCAGCCGGCATTTTTTCCCCAAGAAAGAGCATCTCCGCAACCGCTGGATGAGTATAGACAAAGCCCATCTCACGGATGTCATCCTGCCTCCCATTAAACTGTTTAAACTTGGAGATATGTACTTTGTGAGGGATGGGAATCACCGGGTCTCCGTCGCACGCTCCCAGGGAGTTATGTCTATCGACGCCGAAGTGATTGAACTCACCGCTGAGATAACGGTGAAAAAAACAGCGACCCGGGATGAAATACAAAAAGCGGTAATCGCCTATGAGCGGCGTTCCGTACTCGATCAAACCGATCTGGAACGAATCATTCCTGTCGAAATGATCGAATTCACCTCACCAGGAAGGTGGTACGAGGTTCTCAACCACATCGAGGGCCATAAATATTTCATCAATATGAACAGTCAGAAAGAGATGCCCTTCGAAGATGCGGCACGATCCTGGTACAACAACTTGTACACTCCCATTACGGACATTATCAGAGAAGAGAATCTCATTTCACGATTCCCCGACCGAACGGAAGCCGATCTTTATATCTGGATCATCAAGCACTGGCACAGCCTGAAGGAGAAGTACGGACCTGAATATCCTCTGGATCAGGCAGCATCAGAATATGCGGCCGCCCACGGGAAGGGTTTTTCCTCCCGAATAGGCAAACGGATTAAACAATTATTCGGCTTCCGGGACTGAAACCGGATATGGCCCGAGACGGAATCCCCCGGATATGTCGTTCAATGGAATCCAGAGTTCCCACCAGATGGCTTCTGTATCACTGAGTTCGAAGCCGCTGCTGACCTGTTGAACCCCGACCCGTTTGAACTGATCGTTACGCAGTATCAATGAACCGCTATCATAGGGACCGTCGAGAAGCAGAGTGTCATTTAGAAGCTCGGCCTCCGGCCATACCAGATTTTCGATTGACGGGCGATCCGGATCGGGTCGAAATGTTGTCTCGTCACTCCTGCCGGCAAGATCCTCCAGCCGAAGCGTATAGAGTGTATCAGGCAGCCGGAATCTATAAAGTGGAATCATGGCGGGCAAACCCAGCCATTCTACTCCGTCCTGGGATCCGGAAATCCATTCTTCGGCCGGAAATCGCCATATCAGACCGGTGGATCCGGCGGAAACGGTAATGAGCGCCGGGTCTTCGGCTCCGTCGGGATCAGAAACCCTGATGAACATGGACAATTCCTCGTAACGGTTCTGCCCGTCATCCCGATACAGAACCCTCCATTGAATATCTTCAATAACAGGGGCCGTGCCGCTGCAGGAGTACATGAAAAGAACGGCAATTGTAAAAGCCGTAATCCGGGTCATGATACGATTCGGTCCTCTCCGTCCGCCGCCGGAACGAGACGAGCATCGGATTCCAGAATGGCCAGGATTTCCAGTGTCCGCATCCGGCTTCCGCCAAGCTCTTTACGGGCATAAGCCATGCTGATCCTATCGCCCTTTTTCTTTCCGATCATTAATCTGGACGTAAGCGTTTTACATGCGTCTTCAGAGAGCCAGATATCGGCGCCTCCCTGAATCAAGCCCGATCTGAGCAGTACTCCCAACGCCGACCTGTCCGATTCTCCGGAGATGGACCGTACTCTTACACCCTCTTCTCCGGCATCCTGAACCTTCTTAAGCCATCCTCGGTGAAATGGCGATAAAGGCGGATATCCGGGAGGAAAATACCAATCTTTTCTAACTTCCAGCTCCCCCCTTTCGGACATCGCCAGTACCATGGAGGAGATAAGACTGTCAGGATAGTCACCAACCCGGAGCAAACGCTCATCAGCACCACCGGGGCGGGATGTAATCTTCAGGATTTTCCGCTCAAGGATTTTCCGCCGGTCGTCAAGAATCAGCCAGGAACCGACTCGGGCAGCTTCTCCCCAATCTTTTTTATACAGTAACGACGGGATATCGACATAACCCCGCACATGCAGGATTCGGCCATAGATTTCAGCAGGATCGGGATGAGGATCGGGACGGCGCTTTGCCATGCCGTTCAACCGTCGGCGCTCGTCAAAACTGGGTTTACCGGGCCAAAGCACTGTAAATTTTCGGGGACGTCCATCACCGCTGAGTATGGTGAGAACGGCACCGGGAAACATGGGAAAGGGTTTAGGAAATCTGACTGATACAAAAGATCCTTCGATATGGAAATTTCCGCGTCCTATAAATCGCTCACGATTGAAATCCGGGCAGATTCCGCCTCGGACCGCCTCTGTTTCCGAAGGTACCGGTTGACCATCAGGCAGCAGGAGAGCCTCTCTGTTTTCCGTCACCGGCCATTGTGCAGAAACGATCACGGCTCCGGTAAATAGAGAAGAACGCGCGATACCCTTGATTCTCAACCGATAAGTCTCTCCGGTTTTAATGAGGGATTTGATTTTCACAACCCGCCCGCCGGGGAAAAGCCGGGTATCGGTTTGCTCTCTGACTCCACCAGCCATACTTTCACATGTGATTTCGATCAGCTTTCCTTCACCGCGGGATTCTACATTCAGTATTCTGTAACCGGGGATAACAAGCATTGATTCTCCTGGTCCGTGGTATTGCTTTACTTATAATAACGAGTTACCTCCCCGATGTCGCCGGAGCGGCACATCAGAGGTCTTATTGAGTGTCCCCCACCTTGTCACAATTGAAGCCATAGCCCCATTCACGCAGTCATAACTCCTGTACGAGCATCCAATTTGTTACAGGAGTTATGTCTATGTTCACCCCGACCCACTGCCCTAAC
>JAUVIY010000187.1 GCA_030592625.1 Spirochaeta sp.
AGATCGACGGGCACCTGAGGCAGAATGTAGAGCGCCAATCCGACGATCAATGCGTATATAATCAGGAAGGTCGTCGGTCTGTTGACGACCCTTTTAGCGATACTCATTTAGTTCACCACCCGGATTTCCCGGACGACGCGGACTTTAACGCCGTCTTCCAGGAGTGTCTGACCCTGGTAAACAATTTTTTCACCGGCTTCAATGCCGTCGATGATTTCCACGATTCCTCCCAGGGTGATTCCCGGAACGACAATCCGTTTCTCGGCTCTCTCACCTTTCACAACGTAGACAAATGTCTCGCCCAGCCTGCGCAGCACCGTATCGGCGGGAATCTTCACCACGTCGTCCTTTTCATCGGTGGTGAGCCGTATCTCGGCGTACATTCCGGCCTTGGCCTTATCCTGACCTGCAGGGATATCCATCTTGATTTCCAGGGTTCGACTGGCGGAATCCACCACCGGGTCAATCTCGTTCACTTCCAGGGGAATGACATGGCCGGGCCAGGCTTCCAGGTACACCTCTGCGGGCATACCGGTTCGAATCCGGGAAATGAACCGTTCGGGGATGGCCGTTACCACCTGGAGCCGGCTCAAATCGCCTATGGTGGCCACAGGTACCTGGGGACTCACTGAGTCTCCCCTGTCGAGGGGAAGGGCAATGATGGTACCCGACACCCGGGCTTTCACCGGGCTGAGGGCATAGTTGAGCCCCGGACGGGAGGGATCCACTTCGGCGATAACCTGTCCCGTACGGACGTAGTCTCCCAGACCAACGTAGAGCCGGGCGAGAATACCCTGGGCATCGGCGTAGGTGTCAACCGAGCTGGCGGCGATGACTTCGCCGTTTATCTCGAAATAGTCCGCTATGGGCCCTGTTACCGCGACCGTGGTATTGACTACAAACACGACTTCTTCAGATTCTTCTGATGCTCCAGGACCCCCCAAACCGAGCTTGCCATCCGGTCCACCGCCTTTCTTAATGATGCCCAGGCCTATAACGCCTGCAAGGATGACAACGAGAACCAGGATGATAATGATGAATCCGATCCGACCTTTCTTCTTCTTCTTTTCTTTCACTTTTTTAATGGGTTTATCCGCCTTTTTCATAATCTTTCCTCCGAAATAATTGTCTTGCCCGCTAAAGCGGGCCGTTGTCTTCTATTGATTCAGGAATTCATCCATAGGTGCGTTCAATGCGTATTCCAGGTCCAGCAGACCTGCGATGTATTCATATTTGGCCAGCAGAAGCTGTTGGGCGGCCGCAAGGTAATCATTCTGTGCACTTTCAACGTCCAGGAGCTCCCTTGTGCCGACGTTATAAGCCTCTTCGGTAAGTTCGTAGTTCCGACGGGCCAGCTCGACACTTGAGGTGTTGGCCTCGATGGTGCGTCTTGAAGTAGCCAGTTTGTTGACATAGTTGGTTATCTCAATTCCGGCATTATCCAGGGCTATCTGCTTGCCCAGATTCATGTTATCGATACCGTCCTGAAGTTCCTTAAGCTGGACATCGGTCTCGGAGCCGGGGATGAGGCCATCGAATTTCCAGTTTAGGGAAAGACTGAATTCACTGTTGTCATTCAAGTCACCCCAGGGAACCACCGTACCTTTATAGTCGCTGTTCGATCCACCGTAACCATAGTTGTATCCGAGGGTAAGAGTGGGGGTATTGGAATTCCGGCCGACAGTCGACTTGGAATATTCCATTGCCTGGATCTGCTTATCCAGGTTTCTGAGATCCAGGCGGCCCGGCAGGTAGGTATTTATCAGCTTTTCTGAATCCAGTGTGAATAATTCCGTATCCAGATTCCCATCCAATGTGATTTTATCATTTCGGTCGGTTCCCAGGAGGAATTTGAAGAACAGGAGCTGGCTTTCATAGTCCGCTACAGCGCCGTCGTATGAGGGCTGAAAGTTAGCGACGGTAACTTCGGCCGAGAGCACTTCGAGTTCAGGGGCCAGGCCGTTGGCAAAATTGTTCCTGGCCTGATTCAGCCTTTTCTCTGCCAAATCGATATTGGCCTGTTGAATGCGAATGTTTTCCTCGCGGCCTAAAAGCAGATAGAACTGTTTGCGTACATCCCTCTCCAGCTGCTTTTGCGCATCCTCATAGTCGAGAATACCAGCTTCGTAGTCGGTTACAAGCTGCTTGATTCCCGTACCGACAGCAGCATTGATCGGCAAGGATATCCCTATCCCTGTATTGAATCGCAGGCTGCTGGTTTGTCCGATTATCGGGGCTGCCTGCCCGTAATCGGTGAAAATCTGGTTTGCACCGTTGAACCCGGCTGAAATGTTCATGCTGGGAAGGAAGGCGTTCCAAGCCGTATCCTTAGCTCTCTCTTTCGTCCTCAAGTCGATTCCCGACTGTTTGAGCCCCAGATTCTGGGTCACGGCCAGTTCCACCGCCTGATTCACGGTGAGGGTCATGGTTTCGGCCCCGATGGCCCCGGCAATAATCGCCGCAGCGATTGCGATAAAGAGGATCTTTTTCATTACATGGTTCTCCTGAGTGCAGATATCCCGCCGATGATGAGCAGGTATAGATCTTTCAGACTCTGTTCGATGCGAATCCTGGCCGATTTTTCGGTCAGATGATATTTGATTTCATTGACTCCGGCGAGATTCACCAGACCGAGGAGCTCACCGAGTTCATATCCATGAAGGTTCAGCAGTCCGGATTCCAGAACCGAGTTCATCGGTTTGATGAAGCTTTTCTCAAGCATGTCTTTATCCTGCGGCATCCGGACACCGTAGGACATGATTCGCTGGAGGTAATTAAGAATTTCAGGTGTTCGCCTGAGGAATGTTCCGGTAAAAGCCAAGTACGCGAAGAATCTATCTTCAGGCCTGTTGTACTTGACAACGAATTCTTCGAAAAGTCGGCTGAATATGGCAATCTGCCGGCTCAGGACATCGCTGAGCATGGCTTCCTTACCAGGCCAATAGTTGTAAAGGCTGCTCTTAGTGAGTCTGGCCTTCCGTGCCACTTTTCCCATAGTAACTCCGTTTCCCGCTTCTTCCATCACGGTCTCGAATACGGCGTGCATCAATGGGTCTTCGGCAAATGCATCGTATTTCACTACCGATGCATCATTGAGCAGTCGGTCAAAATCCGGTTGATTGACAATTGCATCTGAACCGAATCCTTCGTTCCAGATGATTCTCCAGTCCTGAAGTTGATTTTCCTTCAGTTTTTTTCGATGAACCATCATAAAGGTCAGTGAATTGAGAAAACGCAAACCGACATCAGGAATCTGAGCGTTTTTCATTGCCATCTCACTGAAGGCCTTCATATGCCGTCGGGTGAATTCCGGGCTGTTACTGTGTTTTCGATACCGATAGGCCAAAAATCCCAGGTATTGCCTTTTTAGGGTGATAAAATCGATGATTTCATCGGTGTATGTTTCGATAAACTCATCACCTGCCAAATCTGAAAGATGATTCAGAAGGGCAACAGCATGCTGGTTGTACATCTCCAGTGCCATTTCTTCCATGGCCTGTTCAATTTTCTCTTTACTCGGGAAGTATCGATACAGGGCCTGCTTGGTAAGGTTTTGGGTTGAGGCCAGGTCTGATAGGGAGGTATTCATATAGCGGCAGCCGCCCCAGATGTGGAATGCCGATTCGAGAATGTCCTGTTTTTTTGCTTCGTGCTTTTTTTTGCTCATACTTGTTGACGACCGTTCGTTAGTTAAGTTACCGACCGTTCGTCAAAAAATCAAGCCCTTGGTGAATTATTTTTATAAACATTTTGTTAAGGAGAGAGGGGGGAGGGGGGTGAATGGAGAATGGAGAATTAGGGAGGGTTGAGGATGGGGTGAGTGTTTGGGTTTTCTGAAGTGTCGGGGGTGGGACTGAGAGGAATTTGGAAGCTTCGTCCTTACGCTATTCTCAACCCTCAACCCTCAACCCTCAACCCGGTCATGGAATCCCTATCAGGAGTTGGATTAGTCGAGGCGGTCGGCGAAAACTTGCAGAAGATGTTCGGTAACGTCGTGCAAATCACCGCTCATGGTGCATCCGGCGGCTTTCCTGTGGCCACCACCGCCGAAGAACCGGGCGATGTCGCTTACGTCCAGATCGGTGATGGATCTGAGGCCGACGGTACAGTTTCCGTCGTTCTGCTCCCGTATAACGACGGCGGCTTCAATTCCGGCGATGCTCAACATGAGCTGATACAACATGTCGGAGTCCCTTTCGCTCCCGAGTTCGCGCCAGTCCTTCCAGTTCTCCCAGGTGAGAATAAGTCGGCCGTCAAAATACAATTCCGATCGTTCCAGGACCCGGCCCAGGAGTTTTCTGGAGCCGAGGTTGCGTCCTCCGGCCAGTAAGCGGAAAGTTTCTGCCGGAGAGGCACCGGCGGCAACGAGCCTGGAGACGGCCTCAAGAGGCTCAGCCCGGCCGGGTTCCACATGACGGAAATAGCCGGTATCGGTGCAGAACCCCAGAAACAGAATTTCAGCTTCTTCAGCCGTAGGCTCATCACCGGCGGTCTCGATAAGCTTTTGGATCATCAGGGTCGTAGAGGGGCTAAGAGGATCCATATAACGGATATCGCCGAAATCGCTGCCGGCGGCATGATGATCGATGACACAGGTCGTTGCTTCCGGGAGTGCGGAATCAGGGAATCCGGTGCGGTCCGGCGATGAACAGTCAAGAATAACGATCAGAGGTCGATCGCCGTCCTCAAGGGCGGGGATTTTATTACTGAAGAGGGGTTCCCAATCGGAAATTTCCGGCCGGCCCCAGGGACCGACCGAGCATAGATGGACTTTTTTACCCCGGTGATCCAGCCAGCTGCCCATTACCCTCTGGGAGCCCAGGCAGTCTGCATCCGGGTCCTCATGGCCCAGCAGATAGAAGGTGTCGTGGTCATCCAGGGCTTCAAGAACCGAAACGATATGAGAGTCGTGGTTCAAAAGTTGATTTCGGGCTTGGAATCCACCGGTGGAAATTTTCCGGAATAATCTATGTTGGGATCGAGAGATCCCCAGCTTTCATGAGACGGATTCTCGACGAGGTACAGGCGGAAATGATCCACAACACCGTCTTTGTAGAAAAACGTGACGTAAGGATATGCCCGGCCTTTGCCATGGGCGATTTCACCGGTACTGGCGGCTCCGCGGAACCATCCTATCGGTGCCCAGAATGAATCCACGGTGTAGTCCTGGCGGATGTAATCCACCCGAAAACCATCGGAGTGGTTGAAAATCCGGGCAATTTGAACAGTTTTAGGATAATACTCTGATTCGTTCTCGAAATTCTGGGCGAAGGCACCCGCTGCATTGATGAGAAGAATGACGATAACGAAAAGGGTTACACGTTTCACGGTTTAGCCTCCTTGCGCCATGAAGTATGCCTCAAAGGAGGGTCTGATTCAAGCGGAAAAACTTCCGGCTCACTTTTTTGGGGTTTTCGGGAAGGTTCCAACCGGGAAAAGATCGGCCAGAGCTTCACCCAGGCTGTCATGGAACAGAAAGTTCACCTCATCTTTAACTTCCGCAGGAAGCTCCTCAACGTCACGTCGGTTGTTTTCCGGCATCACAATGGTGCTGAA
>JAUVIY010000246.1 GCA_030592625.1 Spirochaeta sp.
CCGGCGTTGTTTACCAGGATGTCAATCCCGCCGTATCTTTCTTCCGCTGTAAGCATGAGAGCCATCACGTCTTCTTCCACCGATACGTCGCAAAGAACAAATTCCGCCCGGCCGCCGCCTGCTACGATATCATCGACTACGGGTTTCCCGTTAATCTCCCGCCTCGAGCTGGCGATAACGATGGCGCCCTCCCGGGCGAACACCTCAGTGATGCTCTTACCGATACCGGCTCCCGAGCCGGTGACAACCACCACTTTATCTTTCAGTCTCATTGGATTTCTCCTTGATACTTCTTCTTGTTAATACCTGACGTTACCCTTCATAGGCGAAGGCCGGCATCCCGACAACGCCGGGTTCGCAGGCGAAGAGTGATCCTGCCAGAGGCTCATCTGCCATTTCGTTTTCATCCATGCCCATTGTCGCTGTCGTGATATACAGCGTTCCGAGTCCCGGGCCGCCAAAGGCACAGGAGGTGACTCGTGACACCGGAACGGATACCTCGGCCAGTTTCCTGCCGGTGTCGGGATCGTAACGTATGACTCTCCCGCCGTCCCAATGGGCCACCCAGAGCATTCCTTCGGCATCAATGGTCATCCCGTCGGGGAAACCATCTTTCTCGGCTACCGTCACCACGGTTCGCTCACCGGAAATTGTTCCGCTCTTATCGTCGTAATCGTAGGCCCGGATCACCCGGTCCAGGGTGTCGGTATGGTACATGGTTCGCTTGTCCGGGCTCCAGCAAATACCATTGGAGATATGAATCCCCGAGAGCATGGTTGTTACACTCCCATCGACATCCAGCCGGTAGAGGCTCCCCTTCCCCGCTTCCCCATTCCGCCCCATAGTGCCGGCCCAGAAGCGGCCCGAAGGGTCGCATTTACCATCGTTAAACCGAGTGTCGGGCTTATCTGATTCCGGGTCGGCAATTGGTTCAAGGACGCCGGTTGCCGGGTCCAGGTTGTGAAAGCCGTCCTCCAGGGCGACGGTCAGTCCGCCCTTCCCCCGGGGTACCACCGTCCCGATGGATTTCTCCAGCTTGAGCTCACGGTTCGTCCCGCATGTCGGATTGAAGGTGAAGAGTATTTTTTCAACGATATCGACCCAGTACAAGACGCCTTCGGCAGCATCCCATATCGCGCCTTCACCGAGAGTGGAACGCGTCTTAATGACAACTTCAGCACTCATCCTCATGCTCCTCCCGAGCCTTTGGGATCTATAATCACCTTCAGAGCCTCGCCGCTTCGGGCGAGTTCGAAGGCCTCTTTCCAACGATTCAGAGGGTAGCAATGGTCGGTGAAACCATCGGTCCGCACACGGCCGTCGGCCAGCATACCCAGGCACCTTTCCCAGGCGAGGTAATCCGAACTGTAACTGAAGTATATGGTCTGGGCACCCAGGACGGTGTCCGCCCAGGGAATCGAAATCTCACCGTGGGGCAGGCCGATGGCACAGAATCGTCCGTCTTTCTTGAGCATCCGCAATCCGCCGAGAATGGCCGGTGCCGCACCGGAGAGATCAATTACCAGGTCGGCTCCTTTACCATTGGTGTCGCTCATCACCGCTTCCACCGGATCCTGCCGTTGAGCATTCACCGTCAAATCGGCACCGAACATCGTCGCCGCGGCGAAGCGACCCTTCTCATCGGCGTTCAGGCCGGTAGTAACGAGACGGGCGGCGCCCGCGGCTCTTGTCATCTGCAGGGCTAACAAAGCGATAGGTCCGGTACCGAGAATGACGACATAATCCCCGGTATTCACCTCGGCCTTGCCCAGGATAGCGTTGGCTGCGATAGCCATCGGTTCCACAAGAGCCGCCTGGTCCAGAGGGACCTGATCCGGCACCCGATGAAGCAGCGATGTTTCCACGGAGATGAATTCCGCGAAAGCACCGTTTGAATAGTAGCCCGGCGAACGTTTGGCGGCGCAGAACTGCCGACGCCCGGTGAGGCAGTACTCACAGGCCCCGCAATGGCTGAAGTGCTGCTCGGACACCACTCGATCTCCTTCAGTCCAGCCCCGCACCCCGGCGCCGACTTCCCGGATGAGGCCTGAGAACTCGTGGCCGATAATCACCGGCGGAGTGGAAGGAAAATGGTCGTCATAGATCTTCAGGTCTGTGCCGCAGATACCGCAGGAATCCACTTCCACCAGCACCTCACCACCGGTGATAGTGGGAATGGGAACTTCACGGATTTCCATCCGGCCGACACCCTTTTCGTATTTCACCAGGGCCCGCATGAGAGCCACCTTAACGCTTCCCCTCTTCACGACGACGCTTAAGGACATTGTCCAGAATAACGGCGACGATAAGGATGATGCCGGTAATGACATTCTGCCAATAGACGTCGACACCGAGCAAATTCATGGAATTGATCAATGCAGCCATCAGGAGGGATCCGAGAAAAGCCCCGGCAATACTGCCCTCCCCACCGCTCATGCTGGCTCCGCCGATTATGCTCGCGGTAATAACCTTCAATTCGAGGCCAACACCGATATTCACCGATGCCGAGGCCATTCGTGCGGCCATTATGACCCCTGCCACCGCTGCCAGAGAACTCGTAATGATGTAATTCACCACTTTCACCAGGTTCACCTTGATTCCGGTGAGGATAGCGGCATTCTCATTCCCGCCTATGTAATAATTCTGCCGGAAGAATCGTGACCGACGAAGCAGGATATCACCCACGATGATGACAATGACCGTCAGGATAATGGGAAATTGGATGCCGAAAATTTTACCCTGTCCTATGATGGTGAAAGACTCGGGCAAATTGATAATTGTGACGCCGCTGGCCAGGATGAGCACCAGACCGCGGACAATGGACAGCATCCCCAGGGTTACGATAAAAGGATTAATGTGCCACCTGACAACGATGAGTCCGTTGATCAAGCCGATTAAGGACCCGGAAAGGACCCCGAAACAAACCGAAAAAACCACAGGGATACCGAATTTTATAGCCATAGTGGAAATAACTCCGCTGAAGGCCATCACTGAACCGACGGACATGTCCAGTCCACCGGATACCAGAAGAATAGTCATACCTGCAGCGATGATCGCCTCGATGGACAAACCGAGCAATATCGCCTTGATATTGGACAAACTCATAAAAATCGGAGAGACAATACTCATAACAAGAACGCCCACCAGGATAATCAGAACCAGTACGAATTCCCTGATTTCCAGAGCCCGGGACAGTGTCTTTACGAGTTTAGTCTTATATGGCTTTTCACGACCTTGTATTGAATCCATGTTGCGTCCTCCGTTAGTTCCTGTTGATTCAGTTTATGCCGCTGGCATATGCAATCACCTTTTCTTCCGTAATGTCGCTGTGATGCAATTCGCCGCATATCCGACCGCCCCTCATCACCACGACCCGGTCGCTGATAGCGATGATTTCGAGCAGATCCGAGGAGACGACAATGACGGAGATACCCGAATCCGCCAGTTCCCTCAGAATGTTGAAGATCTCTGATTTGGCCCCGACATCGACTCCCTTGGTCGGCTCGTCGACAATGAGCACCCTGGGTTCGATCCCGAGCCACATTGAGAGCAGGACTTTCTGCTGATTTCCTCCTGAAAGTTTTCGAACCTTGGCGTTCCTGGATGATGTTTGCACATTGAATCGACGGATGTTGTCATCTACGAATTTGTCGATCCTCTTTTTATCAAGGAAACCGAAGGGTCGCTTGGCGAATTCCTTCATCTGCGGAGCAATGCCGTTCTCGTTAATCGACATATCGAGAAATAATCCATCGAATTTCCTGTTCTCCGACGTATATGCGATCCCGTAGCTCATGGCTTCGATAGGGCTGCCCGGGTCAATCTCCCTTCCATCGAGGAATATCGTCCCGCCGGTTTTCTTCTCAAGGCCGAAGATCGTACGTGCAACTTCCGATCGACCGGCACCGATGAGTCCGGCGAATCCCAGGATTTCACCCTGATGGACGTCGAAGGAGACATCCCTGAAATACGAATGATGGCTCAGGTCTTCAACGCTCAAGATCGATTTGGACAAGTTAATGAGATGGTCACGGTCAATATGTTCATGGGTGACGTCCCGCCCTACCATGAGTCTGACAATATCGGCTTCGTCGACCGAATCAACGGGAACCGTGGATACATGCTGCCCGTCCCGGAGTACCGTCGCCCTGTCGGCGATAGAGAAAACTTCCTGGAGGAGGTGTGATATGTAGATGATGCTGATTCCTTCACCCTTTAATTTCTCAATAATGGAAAAGAGACGACCGGTTTCCTGATGAGTCAGGGACGATGTGGGCTCATCAAGAATCAGGATCTTCGGATTGTGTGATATGGCCTTGAGAATCTCGACAACCTGCTGTTTGGCGATTGAGAGGTATTTGACAGGTGTCCTGGGATCGAGGTCTTCACTAAAAGACTCCAGAAGTTGACGGGATCTCTCGTAGAGATCTTTCATATCCACCATTCCGGCAAAATTCACCTTCTGCCGACCGGCATAAATGTTTTCGGCAATACTTAAATTCCGAATCAAACTGAGA